>CANEYR010000061.1 GCA_947444055.1 Planctomycetota bacterium | reverse complement strand
CGCGAAGAGACCATCTACTCGGTCTGGGCTGTGTCCGCTGACGCCGCCAGCCGAGTAGCGGAAGGCATCACCGCCGGCGGCTTCCTCGAGTTGTGCACGGAGGCCAACACGGCCGCCGAGTCCATCCGCGTCACCGGACTCGACGCCTGCAGTGACGCCGCGACGTTTCGTTATCGCGCGGTGGTCGGCAGCGAGCATGTCGACTTTGTCCCACTCACGTGCCGCGATGCAATCTTGTCGTTGCCGCCACTCCCGCGCATGGAGAGCCGCGCGTTCGAGATCCTGACTGCCGATGGCAGGTTGCTGTGGGCTGACCATGCCGACCGCACCGCCACGCCGGCGACGCTGGCGCTACCGCCGCCGCGCGCCTTCACCGTGCAAGTGAACGACGCCACGGGCGCCCCCCTGCGCGATGTCGAAGTGCTCGCGCATGTGCGCAACTACTGGGTGACCCAGAGCCCCGCGGTTCCCTACGGCGACCGCTTTCGCGCGCTGTGGCCGAGCCAGGGCAAGACGGACGAGAAGGGGCATCTGCAAATGCGGATGCCGCAGACCGACGGCCGGCGCAGCAGGCCGTGCAGAAGCACCCACGCGATCGTCTTGCAACGAAGTCGCGTCGCTGCCGGCGCGTCACCCACCCGCGCGACGAAAGCGCAGATGGCAGACGCCGATGTGCCGTTCGCGGAAGCCGGCTTCGCAGTAGGCGAAGTAGTACTGCCAGGCTCGCAGCAGGCCGGGGCCACCACGTTCGAGGAACGGTGCCGGCGCGCTCACCACCGCCTCGCGCCAACGCTGCAACGTAGTCGCGTAGTGGTGACCAAAGTCCTCGACGAACTCGATGCGCAAATCGGTGTGCCTCGCGGCGGCCCCGACGATGGCCTGCACCGAAGGAATGAAGCTGCCGGGAAACACGTGGCGACGGATGTAGTCGACGGCGCGCAGCGCTTCGCCGTAGTGCTGGTGCGCGATCGTGATCGCTTGCAGGCCGAGCACGCCACCCGGTCGCAAACGCTGGGCGCAGACCTTCAGGAAGGTCGGCAGGTACTTGGCACCGACGGCCTCGACCATCTCACACGACACGACCTTGTCGAAGGTGCCGGTCAGGTCGCGGTAGTCGCGCAGCAACAACTCGACGCGATCGCCGCACGCGGCCGCCTGCACCCGGGAGCGGGCTGCCGCGAACTGATTCTGCGAGATGGTCGTGGTCGCGACGCGGGCGCCAAACTGCTTGGCTGCGCACACCGCGAGACTGCCCCACCCCGTGCCGATTTCGAGCAGGTGGTCGGTGGGCTGCAGTTCGACGAGCTGACAGAGACGGCGTAGCTTGGCCGCTTGCGCATCCGCCAGCGATTGCCCTTCCTGCTCAAACCACGCCGCCGAATACGTCATCGACGGATCCAGGAAGTGCGCGAACAGGTCGTCGCCGAGGTCGTAGTGATCGGCGATGTTGCGCTTGCTGCCGCGGCGGCTGTTGCGACGCAGCCACTGGCCGACGCGCAGCAACGCGCGCCGCGGCAGCGACCACAGGGTCTGGTCGACATCGAGCAACACGTCGCGATCGCGAACGAAGAGCTGCAGCAAGCGCACGAGCTCGGTACACGACCATTGCCCGGTGACGTAGCCCTCACCCGCCCCGACATCGCCGCCGCGGCCGAGCACACTCCAGAAAGCCGGGTCATGCACGACGATCGGCACCGTGCCGAGCGCGCCCGCCGCATTGCCAAGCAGTTCCTCGCCGAGCGCGTCGCGCATCAGGATCGCGCCCGAGCGCAGGCCACGCAGTCGTCCGAGCACCGCCTTGCGCAACAGCCGCTGCGCAAACGTCGGCTGCCGGCGCACGCCGTGCCCCGCATCTTCGTCGGCACCTGCGATCAAGATCGAGTCGGACATCGCTTCTTCGGATGGACGTGGAAGGTCGCCCGCTTGCACAGCAACACGAAGGCGTGCAGGTAGATCATGGCGACGACCTTGGCCGTCATCCATGGATGTCTCAGCAGAGCGCGCAGCAAGTTAAGGGTGGTCCACTCGCGCCGTTCGGCGACCAGCGTCGCATCGAAGACCGTGTCGGCACCGGCGACGTTGTCCATGTGCACGACGAGCCGTTCCCCTGGTGTCGACACCGCCCACCGATACAGCAACTCCATCGGCTGGAACGGACTCACGTGCAGCCGCTTGGCAAACGATGCGCGCAGCGTGCTGCCGTCGGCGCCGTCGCGACCGACGATGTGGTGATGCCGCTCGCCCCACGGCGTGTTGGTGATCTCGGCGAGCACCGCGACCAACGTCTCGCTGCGATCGAAGCAGTAGTAGAACGACACCGGATTGCACACGTAGCCAAAGCACCGTAGATGCGTCAGCACGCGCACCGGGCCATCGGGGCGCGCGCCGGTCTCAGCGGCAACGGCGTCGCGCACCGCCTCGGCCAGCGGCCGTGCCGGGTCGCCAAAATAGTCGCGGCGGCGAAACCACATCGGCGCCCACCGCTTGCACGACCAAAACCATCGCCCCGCGAAGGCGCGGTCGAGCTCGTCGAGGTCGAGGTAGGCAAAGAACAGCCGCACCGCGAACGTGTGCTTCTTGCTGTCGAAGCGACGATGCCGCACGTTGCCGACGTAGAGCCCGCTGCGCAGCGACGTCGGCATCGGCGGGGTCATGCCGGCACCACGTCGGCGACGCCGAAATCGGCGGCCACCGCCAAGGCCGACTGCACGGCGTCTTCGTGAAAGCCAAAGCCACACCAGGCACCGCAGAACCACACACGCTGCGAACCATTGCACTCGGCTACCTGGGCCTGCGCCGCGACGCCCTGCTCGTCAAACACCGGATGGTGGTAGACGAACCGCCGCAGCACCTTGCTCGGATCGATCGCGTGCGTGCGATTCAACGTGACGTTGTAGGTCACGGGTCCGGCGATGCCCTGCAGGATGTTCATGCAGTAGGTCACAGTGGCGCGCTGGCTCGGCGTCGCCGGCAGATGGTAATTCCACGCCGCCCACGCGCGACGCCGGATCGGCAACAGGCTGGCGTCGGTATGCAACACGACGTCGTTCTCCTGGTACGGAATGGCACCCAGCACCGCGCGCTCCGCCTCGCTCGCATCGGTCAAGATCCGCAGCGCTTGATCACTGTGGGTCGCCAGCACGGCCGCATCAAATCGTTCGGGCGCCTGCCCGGCGACCTGCACGACGACCACTTGCTCTTCTCGCCGCAGCGCCACCACCGGCGACCGCGTACGAATGCGCTGCGCGAAGGGCGCCGCCAACGGCGCCAGATAGCTGCGTGAACCGCCGACCACCGTCAACCACTGCGGCCGATCGGCGACCGTCAACATGCCGTGGTTGATGAAGAACCGCACGAAGAAGCGCGCCGGCATGCCGAGCAGCCGCTGCGGCTCCGCCGACCAGATCGCCGCCATCATCGGCACCAAGTAGTGCTCAGCGAACGCGCGGCCGAACTTGCCACGCGCCAAGACCTCTTGCAGCGTCGCGTCGGTGGCGCCGAACGCCGGCGCTTCCCGATGGAACCGCAAGATGTCGCGCAACATGCCCCAGAACGACGGCCGCAGCAGGTTGGACCGCTGCGCGAACAGTTGGTTGAGGTTGCCGCCGTTGTATTCGAGCCCGGTGCGCTCGCACCGCAGACTGAAACTCATCGCCGACTTGCGCACCGCCACGCCAAGTCGCGTGAGCAGCGCCAAGAAATTCGGGTAGGTGCGGTCATTGCAGACGATGAAGCCGGTGTCGATCGCGACCACACCGTTCGCGCCTTGGACTTCGACAGTGTGGGTGTGGCCGCCGATGCGATCGTCCGCTTCAAACACGGTGACGTCGTGCGCGCGGCACAAGCGTTCGGCAACGACCAAGCCCGCCACACCCGAGCCGATGATCGCGAGGCGCTTCCTACCGGCGCCGAGCCGCTGCGCCGCGCGCATCATCCGACGCGGCGAGAATTCGCCAGCGCCCGGGCCGGCATCGGCCGCAGATCGCTGACCAACCCGACCCACGACATCACGCGCAACACGTAAAAGCTGATGTCGATCTCCCACCAACGGAAGCCCTGCCGCACGGTGCCGGGGCACCAATGGTGGTTGTTGTGCCAACCTTCGCCGAGGGTCAGCACGGCGAGCACGAACGAGTTCTTGCTCTTGTCCTTCGTCGGCCACACGCGCCGCCCGATCAGGTGCGCGAGGCTGTTGATCGAAGCCGTGGCGTGGAACAACAGGGTCGTCGAAATGCAGAAGCCCCAGACCCCCATCTGCAGCGCGCTCGTTCCCAGCTCGGGCGCCCACTGCTCAAGCGCGGCGCCGAGCCCCAGCAACGCGCCAAGCAACGCGAACGGCACCAGCAAGTCGAAGCGATCGAGCCAGCGCAACTCAGGGAACACCGCAAAGTCCGGCACCTGCGACAGGTCGGTCGGGTGGTTCTTGCGCGCCGCGATCCAACCGATGTGCGACCACAAAAAGCCGTGCGCGTGCGGCGAGTGGGCATCGAGCGCCGTGTCGCTATGGCGATGGTGCTTGCGATGGTGCGCCGCCCACCACAACGGACCACGCTGCACAGCCGAGGCAGCCAGCGCGGCGCCCGCAAACTGCACGATGCGCCCCGCGCGGAACGTGCGGTGCGAGAAGTAGCGGTGGTAGAAAGCCGTGATGCCAAACATGCGCACCACATACAGTGCGATGCAGACGATGACGGCCACCGGACTCCAGCCAACCCACACCACCAAGCCACAAAGGGCTTGCAGCAGCAGGAACGGCCAGATGCGCAGCCAATCAATCGGCTCGCGCACCGCTGGTGGTGCTGGCATCGTCGCGTCAGCTACGGCCCCTTCGACCTCGTCCGGATCGAGCGTGGCAGTAGAGGACGCGTCGTGAAGTTCGTTCGTGGCAGCCGGCTGCATGCAGTGGGTCGCGTTGCGGAGGGAAGATGCAACCGCTTGGCGCGGGGGCGCGTCAATCATCGACCCATGAATCGGATGGCCCAAGGTGTGTTCTCATGAACTTGCCGATGCTGACCGCGGCGCTGTGCCCGCTCGCCTTCGCGCTGCTGTGGTGGCGCCAGACCAAGACCCGCAATGCCACCTCCGTCGACGCCGCCTGGGCGATCGCGATCGGGGTGCTCGGCCTGGCCAGCGCCGCCGATGGCACCGGCCATGCGCTGCAGCGCACCCTTGCCGCGGTGCTCGTCGGCCTGTGGAGCGTGCGACTGTCGTGGCACCTCGTCGCGCATCGTGTGCTCGGCCACGCGCACGAGGACGGTCGGTACCGGGCCATGCGCGAGCACTGGGGCGAACGGGCGAACGCGCGGTTGTTTTGGTTCTACCAAGCCCAAGCTGTCGCCGCCGTCGTCTTCGCCACGCCATTCTGGTTCTTGGCCCAGCATGCAAGTCCGCATCTGCAAGCGATCCAGTGGTCAGGGCTCGCGATCGTCGGACTCGCGCAATGGCTCGAAGGCCTCGCCGATCGCCAACTCGAACGCCACCGCCAGGATCCCACGCAACGCGGACGCACCTGCCGCAGCGGCCTCTGGCGCTACAGCCGCCACCCCAACTACTTCTTCGAATGGCTGACGTGGTGCGGCATCGCCTGCTGCGCCGCACCGGCGGCCGGCTGGTTCGCCGTGCTGCAGCCGGTGGTCATGTTCATCCTGGTGCGCTTCGTCAGCGGCGTGCCGTTCACCGAACTGCAATCGCAAAAGAGCCGCGGCGATGACTACCGCCGCTACCAGCAAGAGACGTCGGCGTTCGTGCCGTGGTGGCCGCGGCGCCCCAAGGACGAGCGATGAGCACGCGCACCGAACGCTGGCTCGAAGGTGGCCGCCTGCCCGATTGGCTGCTGCGCATGGGCATTCGTCGGCTGCTGCGCGCGCGCTTGCGGCAGGAAGGTGCCCACGATCCGGAGTTGGCCGCGACTCGCCTCGCGCAGTGGATCGCCCGCTGCGATGCCAGCCCGATCGCGATCGAGACGCAAGCCGCCAACGCCCAGCACTACGAAGTGCCAGCCGCCTTCTACGAGCGTGTGCTCGGCAAGCACCGCAAGTACAGCTCCGGCCTGTGGAACGTCGGCACGACGTCGCTCGACGACGCCGAGGCGGCGATGCTCGCGCTGACCTGCGAACGCGCCGAACTGCGCCCCGGCATGCGCGTGCTCGACCTCGGCTGCGGCTGGGGCTCGCTCACGCTTTGGATCGCGCGCCACTTCCCGGCCTGTCGAGTCGTCGGCCTCAGCAACTCCCACAGCCAACGCGCCGACATCCTGGGCCGCGCTTTGCGTGAAGGGCTCACCAACGTCGAGATCCTCACGGCGGACGCCAACACCGCCACCCCGCCAGGTCCGTTCGATCGCATCGTTTCCGTCGAGATGATGGAGCACACGCGCAACTGGCGCGCCTTGCTGCAACGTGCCGCGAGTTGGCTGTCGCCCGGCGGCAAGATGTTTGTGCACGTGTTCACGCACGCGACGGTCGGCTACGAGTTCGCAGTCGATGGGGACGACGACTGGCTGGCGAAGCACTTCTTCACCGGCGGGCAGATGCCGGCCGACGCGCAGCTGCTGCACTTCCAGGATCACTTCGTCGTCGAGGCGCACTGGCGCGTCAGCGGCACGCACTACGCGAAGACCGCTGAGGCCTGGCTCGCCAACTTCGATGCAGCGCGGGCGGACTTGCGGCCGGTGCTGCGCGCGACCTACGGAGAACGGGCCGATGCGATGGCGAACCTGTGGCGCGTGTTCTTCCTGTCCTGCGCCGAACTTTGGGGCTTCGCGAACGGTCGCGAATGGCTGGTGTCGCACTACCGGTTGCGACGGCGATAGGGTTCGCGCACACCGCCGCGGCGCGCACGAAATCCGGCTGCTCTTCCCGCTTGCGTGCGATCGCGACGGTCGCTAGCGTTCCGCGCCCCGTTGTTCCGCAAGGAGCGGCGGCACTGGTTGGGCAGATAGCTCAGTTGGTAGAGCACAGCATTGAAAATGCTGGGGTCGCCAGTTCAACCCTGGCTCTGCCCACCAGTCTTTCCCCTTCGCGCGCGGCCAGCACTCTGCCGCGGCCGTCACAACCCGGGGAAAAGGTGCCCGGGCGGATCGTCGCGACGGCGCTACGAGAGCCTGGCTATGCGCCAGATTGCGACCGCTTGTTTAGCCATCCAGAGCTGGTTCGCCACGATGCGCTCCGCGTCCCATGCCGAACTCTCCGCCGCCAGTCGCTTGCTGAGCTCAAACTCGCTGGCCTGCAACACCGCACGCTTCTCCATCCAAGACGCGTGGCCGACACTGCTGTTGGCTTTGGATCGCAGCAACGTCATGTTGCCGAGACGGTAGATCAAGGCAGCTGCTTCTGCTTCGGTGAAGGAACCCCAGTTGCTACCGGGATTCTGAGGGAGCACGTGCTCGACGTTGAACGTGTCGCTGTTGACGTTCAACTCAGCAGCCCCGCCAAGGTGGCGTTCCAGCGCGCACAGCAGGAACCGAACGACTTTGTTGTTTCTCGACTGCGTTGTGCGAATGGCCTTCTCCACGAATGCTGCCCGGAACGTCGCATCCGCGGGGTAGACAGGGCGCAAGGCGTCCAGCAGTCCTGCCTCTGATGTGATCTCACCCCTGGCGATACCGAGCGCCGCCTCGTTGTACGCTCGCTCCTGCTCCCCGGTACTAAAGCCACAGATCACGTTGTAGCGCAGGGCCACGATGACGCAGGCGCGAAGCAACTCAGTAAACGTCGCATCATCGAATCGACGGCGCGCTGCGAGCAGCATCGAGAACGGCCGCGTCACATTGAACGTTCGTAGCGTACGCACATGTTCCTGCATCTGCGTCGGCCACGAGGATCCTTCGGGAGACACCAGTGCGAGATAGTGATCGAGATCTTCTTCCATCGCGCGCAGCAGCTCAAAAACCGACTGGCGATCAAGAATGACGGCCCGGATGGTTTTGAAGAGGGTCGCTTGACGAGCGAACTCACGCCGACTGTTCCAATGCACCCGAAGGAAGTCAGGGAAGCTTTCTGCGCCAAGCCGCCCGATCATCGCTTCCCAACGATCCTCCAGGGCCGCGAGGTCATGCGGCGACGACTCCGGACGGTCGAGCAATGAGAAGACCCAGTTCTTCAAGAGATCCGTCGCCGACAGCCGAACCCCTCGCGCATTCAGCGTCTCGAAGACCTTGTAAGCATTCAGTTCGTCAGTGACCGTGATCACCGTGAAGAAGAGTCGGTCGCTCGCGTGCTCGAGGAACTGAGCCAACTCACGCCCTCGATCCTCCCGACCGCGCACCAACCCGGCGACTCGACCATCAAACCACTCGAACGCGCGGCGCAGCAGATGCTCGGACGCGCGAAATCCACGCTGAGGAAGGGCTCCCAGAGGGACCAAGTGATTCTGCCAATAGCTGTTGTTGTTCCGATTCAGCGTGAGCTTGGGCCGGGCCACGAGCGTGACCGGATCCAAGTAACCGATGTAGCTGTTGTTGATCTGCTCGAGTCGTCGCTGGTTGGCAACCGGATCCACCTTCTCGTCAACCAAGCGCTGCAGATTCTTGAGCACGGCGAGTACGAGAATGCTGATCGTGGTTAACCGCTGCTGACCATCGATGACATCGAATGACTTGTCGTCTTCCGACTGCAGCACGAGGTAACCCATGTAGTGCGCCGGCTCGCCCCCCTTGCTCAGGGTGCCGAGCAAGTCCTGCCATAGGTCCTCCCATTCCTCCTCGCTCCAACTGTAGTCCCGCTGGAACGAAGGGATGCGGTAGGTCAGACCGTTGCCGATCAACTTGCGGAACGTGTTGTTCTCAGTCTTCAAGTTGGTGGCCGCCATGAGGAGCGACGGAGCATACCGGCCCCGCCCGGTGACCAATTCACGACTTAGAGGCGAAGCAGGTTGGAATGAAAACTCTGAGAAGGCGCGCCACACGCACCACGTCCTCCGGATGAACTGGGCATGAGCAATCTAAAGACCCTGGTCGACTCCTTCGAAGTTCGCGATCTGGAAGACAACTCCACCATCAAGGTTCACGTCGAGCACTGCACCGAGGTCGGCAATGCCGGCAAGCCGGGCCTGCAGGTGCTCTACATGGGCAACATCGTGTGCTTCGAACCGTTGATGGCGGCGAAGCTCGGCTACCAGGCGACGAAGGCAGGCAAGACCGAGCAGTACCTTGAGGACCGCTCGTGGGCCGTGCATCAGGACCAGTTCGTGAAGCTGTTCTTGGTGCTGGGCGCGCCACCTTCCGTGCGCGTCGAAGTGAAGACGCGCTCGAAGGGCCAGCCCGTCGTCAAGACCTACCCCCTGCCGTTCTCGCTCGACGCCGAGTAGTCGCCCGCCATCTCGAGGACGTGCCATGTCGACCCCCGCCCAGAACCTTATCGCCGCGAGCGTTCGCACCTTCTTTCGCGCGCTGCTGACCGGCGATCGCGACTTGCTTGCCAGTGTGTCGCTGCCGCACGCGGAGCTCGGCACGCTGGTGCCGACGCGACCGCCGATCGCGACGGTGACGCCGATGCTCTCGGAAATCGGCCGCCTGCAGCTGACGTGCGACGCGCTGCCGTCGGACCGCCATCTGGTGCGCGCGTTCTTCGGCGGCATCTTGCACACGCTGGTCGCGCAGACGACGCCGATGGGGCCGCGCATCGACCTTCGCTACCTAATCGCCATGCATGCTGCCGATGACGCACGGCGGCAGGTCGCGCGCGCCTTCTATCGCGCCTTGCTGCTGGGCGACGCCGCCACCCTGTTTGACTTGTCCTTCGATGCGCGCGGCGTGGAGTTGCTGGTCGATGGCGAACCACCCGCGGGCGAACGCGCCCAGCTCGAACACATCGCCGCGGCGATGGGACTGATCGAGCTGGCCGTCGGCGAGCCGTTCGTCGTCCCCAACGGCGTGCAATTCGTCGACGCGCGCCACATCGAGATGGGCATCGCCGTGTTCAGCGGACTGACGACGAACGGCGAGATCCCATTCTTGCTGCGCCAACGCGATGGGGCATGGAAGGTCATCCCGTTCCACTTCATTCAATCGGCGTCGCTGACGCGCGGCGCCACGCTGACACCCTGACCGCGACTCGCCATGACGACGACCCGCACATTCACCCTCAGCGAGGCGCCAGCCGGTCTCGACTTCCAGCTCGAGCTGCCGACGGATTGGATTCATGTGCCGCTGCCCGCTGAGGACCATGACTTTTCCGACGCGATGCACTTCCAACCGATCGCGGTGCTGATGGCGCCGTGGGCGGCGGTGGTCTTCGCGGTGGCGGCTCGACCCGGCTATGCCGACGGCACACTGGCGCAGTGGGCGCAGTATCTGCTGCGCAAGCGCGAACTCGACGCCGGCAGCTTGGAACGGCAACCGCTGGGCTCGCTGCCAGCCGTGGGTTGTTGGGGCGTGCAAATCGAGAACGGCACCCCCATGCGCGCACGGCTCTTGTTCGGCGAAGACGGCGGGCGGCTCGTTCAGATCAGCTGCATGGCGCCAGAGCCGCTGTGGGCGACGGTGGCGCCGATGTTCGAAGCCATGCTGCGCACCTTCACGCTGTTGCAACCGCGCGGCAGCACCGTCGCCCTAGCGCCGCCCGATGAACCGCTCGGCGACAACACCATGCAGGCAGCCGCGCCGTTCGCCATCGCCACATCACCGGTCGCCACATCACCGGTCGAGACCACCGCCGCGTCCGTCGCCCTCGCGGACAGCATGGCGAGCCTCGACCCCGAGCAAGAACTCAATGCCCGCTTGCGCGCTCGCGGCGCTGGCCTCGTGCCCAACGTGCTCCACTACGACGAGCAAGAACGCTGGGCCACGGTCGCGCCGGGCTCCCTTCGCGGCACGATGCGAGTTCCCTTCGGCTGGCACGTCATCGACGACGGCAAGCGGGCGCTGGTGTTCGACGCCACGGGCCACACCCAGATCAGCATGCAACTGTGTCGGCGCGATGGTCGCACCGACCACGCGATGTTGGCCGCCAAGGTGCCAGAGCTGCAGCAAGAATGGCCGGTGATGCGGTATCTGCGCACCGAAGTGAACGGCATGCAGTGCTTGCTCGTGCGCGATGCGGCGATCGAAGGCAAGCCGATCGAACAGGCGTATCTGCTGCGGGCAACCCCCGACGACTTGGTGCTGCAAACGCGGGTGACGTCAACGCCCGAGCACTTCGAGCAGGCAGGCAATCTCGCCGAAATCCTGCTGCGCGATCTGCAACTCTTCGGCGAGCAGGTGACCTGACGGTCACTTCTTGGCTGGCTCTGGCTTCGACTCGGCGGCGCGCAGCAGCTCTTGGAAGTCCGCCCGGTCCTCGACATGCAACCGGTTGCCAAGCTCGCGCAGACGCGCGCCCGGCACCGGTTGCAGCGCGTGCATACGCTGCAGCACGCGCATGACCCCGTCGATGTCATCGCACATCAGTTCGGCCTGTGCCAACACCATCAGCAGCCGCGGATACCGGCGCGGATCGTTCGGCGCTTGGCTGCCCTTCGCCAACACTTCGTCGTAGTGACGCGCCGCCCGCTGCCACGCCGAGCGAGCCTGTGGCCACGTCTCAGCGTTCCAGTAGTACAGCCCAACCTCCTGCAGCAGTGCTGCGGACTGCATGTGGTAGTGCGGGTCCTCGGTTCGCTTGGTCACGATCTCGTCCGCCAGCGCCACCGCCCGCTCCAACACCTTGGTCGCCTCGGGCACCCGCTGTTGATGCCAGATGACGCCACTCAGCTGGCGCAGGAACGCGGCGAGCTGCGAGCCGTACTCGAGGTTGTTCGGGTGCTTCAGAACGAGCAGCTCGTGCGTGGCGACCGCCGCGCACGCCGTCGTCTCCGCCCCTGGCAGATCACCAGACAGTTGCCGATCCATCGACTGCTCGTTGCCCATCACGCCGAGCTCTTGTTGGTAGCCAGCACGATCGGGGAACGCGGCCACCAACTCCTGCATCATCGAGATCGCAGCCTGAGCCGCTGGCAGCGACGTCGCGAAGTCCTTCGCCGCCGCCGACAACGCGGCGACGCCAAACTGCACGCGCGCCGTCTCCCGTTTGCATTCCGGCTCGCCGGGATGCGCCTTGCTCATTGCCAGAAGCGTGACGAGCACACGGTCGTACTGAGCACGCGCCGCCACCGCATCGCCTTGCTGTCGGTGCAACGTGCCGATGTTGATCTGCGTGCGAACGTTGTCGAGCGCATGGCCGAGGCTCGCGGCGGCGCGCGGCACCATGGCCTCCAGCTCGACACTGCGCTGCAGATGACGCAACGCCTCCGCATGCTCGCCATCACCTTGTGCGATGCGGCCGAGGTTGTTGTGGCACGTGCTCAGCATCCACACCAAGTCAGGGCGCATCGCCTTCCCATCCTGGCCAGCATGCGCGTCGACGACTTCTTGCAGGCATCGCCGCGACTCCTGCAAGCGTCCGACATCACCCATCACCGAAGCGCGCGTCAGACGCCATCCCGCGTAGTCGACCGCCAGCGCCGCGGCATCAGGAGGCTGCACCCGCAGCTGGGCATAGACCGGCTCCGCTTCGTCGAGCACCGCGAGCGCGCCATCGGTGTCGCCCACCAATCGCCGAAAGTCCGCTACCCGAGTCACACCGCGCAAGAACAAGGTCTGCACGGCGATG
Source organism: Planctomycetota bacterium (assembly GCA_947444055.1). GTDB lineage: Bacteria > Planctomycetota > UBA1135 > UBA1135 > UBA2386 > UBA2386. The sequence goes on along the minus strand of CANEYR010000061.1, from coordinate 14,504 downwards.
TCATCACCGTTCTCACGCCGCAAGCGCTGCATCAACCGCACCGCGTCGTTGATCTGGCGCGCGCGTTCGACATCGAGGCCGGGCGTGCGGGTCATCGTCTGCGTGCGCGTGCTGGCGAGAATGCCATCGACGGCATCGACGGCGCTGCTCAGGTTGGTGCGCGCTTGCTCCTTGGCGGTGGCGATCTGTTGGTCGGCCGCACCGCGCGACCACTGCACGAGGAACGGTGTCGCTACCAGCGCCACCAGCAGCAACGTGATCGCGGTCGCGGCGGCGGGATGCCGCTGGCTCCAACGCACGGCGCGCAAAAACGGACCGATCGGTCGGGCTGCAATCGGTCGGTGCTGCAAGAAACGCTCAAGGTCCTCGGCGAACGCCTGCGCAGTCGCGTAGCGACGCACCGGGTCACGATCCATGGCCACACTGATGATCGTCACCACATCGCGCGGCACGTCGCTGTTGCGTTCACGCAGCGGGGAAGCCACCCCGTGCAAAATCTGCTGCCGCAAGCGTTCGCTCGACTCGGCATGGAACGGCGGCCGCAGCGCCAGCAGCTCGTGCAAGGTCACGCCGAGCGCATAGACATCGGTGCGCGCATCGGTGGCGCCGTCGAGCAGCTGCTCGGGCGCCATGTAGTGCAGCGTGCCGAGCATCGCACCACTGCGCGTAATGCGCGAACTTCCCGCCGCCGCCGCGAGCCCAAAGTCGAGCAACAGCACGCGGCCCTCCGGGGTGACCATCGTGTTGTTGGGCTTGAGATCGCGATGCACAACGCCGCGCTCGTGCGCGTGATGCGCCGCTCGCGCCATGCGCGCAACGAGGCGGCAGCACGTCTGCACCCACGTTCCTGAAAACAGCTCAGCCAGCTGCGTCGGCATCGGCACTTCGGCGCGCGCAGCGGCGACCACCGCCACATCACGTCCAAGCAGGTTGGCCGCCGGCGTGGCGTGCACGGCCGCGAGCACGTCGCCAAGCGAAGCGCCCCGCACGTACTCCATCGCGAAGAAGTCGACGCCGTGGTCTTCGCCAACACTGTAGATCGGCACGATGCCCGCATCGCCAAGGCGCGCAATCGCCTCGACCTCACGGCGAAAGCGCGCGCGCGCACCGGGGAAGAATCGCTGCTCAGGCCGCACCAGCTTCAAAGCGACCGTGCGGCCGAGCGTGACTTGCTCCGCGAGGAACACGACGCCCATGCCGCCGCTGCCCAACCGCCGCAAGAGACGAAACTCACCGAGCTGCTCAGGGATCGCCGCCGTGGCGTCGTCGCATGGGCCGAGCAAGCCTGCGCGTTCGAGCTTGGCCATGCGTTCGCGCAGCCGTGCCGCCAGCGCCGCATGCTTCGCCAACACCGAGTCGACCGCCGCAGTGCCACCGGCGTGCCAGGCCTCGATGCACTGCGCCATCACTTCATGTTCGAACTCACTGTCGGAGGCTTCTGCGGGTCGCTGTTCGGTGTCATCCATGGGTAGGGCCGGAGTCATCGCGGCAGCAGCGTCGCACGTTCGTGCAACACGCCAGCTCGCAGCACGTGCGTGATCGCGCGGAACGCCCGCACGTCCTGCTCGGGATCGGCGGCCAGCACCAGCAGGTCGGCGATGCAACCCGGGGCAATTCGGCCGAGGTCCTTGCCGCGTCCCATCGCCAACGCCGCATCGCGCGTGGCGGCGACGAGCACTGCACTGGCCGACATGCCGGCCGCGGCCATCGCTTCCATCTCGACGCAGGCCGATGGGCCGTGCAGCGTCAGCGGATTGCCGGCGTCCGTGCCCATCACGATCGGCACGCCGGCGGCGTGCAGCTTCCTGATGCTCGCCGCCATGTTCTGGCCCTGCAGAGCGAGCCGCTTGCTCATGCCTTCGAGCATGCGTGCATTGCGCGGCGCCATCGCTTCGGTGCGCAGCGCGCGGGCCTTGACGCTCGGATGCACGGCGTCGAGCTGGGCCTTCACTTCGTCCGACAACTTGCCGGCATACAACATCTGATAGCCCGCGCGCACCGTCAGCGTCGGACAATAGAAGGTGCCGGCCTGCTTGCAGGCCGCGACAAACTCGTCGTCGACGACGACATCTTCGACACTGTGCACGAGCAGCGAAGCGCCGGCCGCCACCGCGTCCTTCGCGGTCGCCAGCGTCGTCGCGTGCACGACCAGCGGCAGGCCCAGTTTTTTCGCTTCGTCACCGGCCGCGTGGATCACTGTCGTCCACGTCTCGACGTCCTGGTCGGCGGCGAGCACGTACCAGAACTTGATTGCCGCACTGCCGGCCTGCTTGTGCGAACGCACCACATCACGCGCTTCGTCGGCCGTCTTCGGGAACGCGAACTGCTGCTGGTCGGGCAACGACAACTTGGGATCAAAGGTCGCCAGCAAGGCCCCGGTCGCCGCGACATGCGGCGCGAGCGGGTCGTTCTCGGTCTTGCCGCCCAGCTCCCGCGTCCACGGATAGCCACCGACGTCGAACACCGCCGTCACGCCGGCGTACAAGAAGGCGAGATGGAAGCGGTCGGGATGCGCGGCGTTGTCGGCCATCGCCTGTTCGTACGGAAACTGCTCGCGCACGTTGGCGGCGTCGGGCCGGCCGTCGGCCCAGCCGGTCTGCGAGTAGTGCACGTGCGTATCGATCAGGCCGGGCGTGAGGTGCGTTCCCTTCAGGTCGATGCGGCGTGCATCGGCAGGCACCGGTGTGCTGGCCGCCGGACCGACCGCGACGATCTTGCCATCGCGCACGAGCACGACCGCGTTGGCGATCGGCGGCGAACCATCGCCGACATGCACGGTGGCGCCGAGCAGCGCGAGTGGTTGTTGGGCGAGAGTGGCAGCGAGCAGGAAGGTGAACGACAGGGCTCCGTGCAGCATGTGGGCCATCTTGTCGAGGCAGCGCCATGGGCACTACCAAGAGACTGCGGAACCTGACGCCGTTGGCGGAGCACGAGGCATGCCGACACGCAGGCGCCGCGGCGAACGTCGACTGCCACGAGCCCGTTCGATCTCGTCGATCAGAAGTTGATCGTGAACGCCTGCGTCAGCACGAACGGCCCCGGCACTGCGAAGACGCCGAGCCCGCACCCGTTGAACACCATCGCCTGCGCCGAAATGGTCCACACGCCACTGCACGGCAGACCTGGCAGCGGCGGAATGGCGATCGACGCCGCGTAGACACCGGCCGAGTTGGGGATCAGCGTCAAGGTGACGGGCAGGCCGCACGGCGGCGAGAGGTCCATGTCGAACGACTGGTTGCTGAGGCCGCACGCCGTCGCCGGGATCGCCGGCACACAAGCGTTGCTCGGGCCGGACAGTTGGCAGGGCAGGCAGGGGCAGAAGTTGATGAAGACGAATCCGATCGCACCGAGCGGCGCCGAGACCGCGAAGTTCAGCACGGTGTTGCCGCCCGGAAAGCAGAGCGGCGCGCACGAGGTTGTGCCCGAGCCGAGACTGTTGATGGTCAGGTCGTTGATGCCCACGACACCCGTCGTCTGTGCGAATGCGGGGGCGATGGCGAGAAAAGCGGCCAGGAGGGAAGCGGCGCGAGCAGGCATGTGGTTGGTCCTTCGAGTGCGGGAGGGCCGCATGCTAGCCGGTGTTCGTTGCTGGTGGGCCCGGGCGATGAACGTGCTCGTTGGCGGGGCGGTCCAGCGCGTTCGAGCATGCTTCGCCAACACCGACGCGACAGCCGCGGTGCCACCGGCGTGCTGGGCCTCGATGCACGCCGCCATCACTTCCTGTTCGAACTTCCAGGTCGGCGGCTGCTGCAGGTGGTGTTCGCTGTCTCCTATGGACGGGGCCGCGGGTGCTACTGTGGCGCCCCATGAGCCAGGACCTGCAAGCGCTGCTGAAGGCGGCGAGCCAACACGACGAGCGCGCGGTGGCGACCCTGCTGCAACAGCACCTGCCAGCTCTGCGTGCGTTCTTGCGTCTGAAGGCCGGCCCGTCGCTGCTGGCCAAGGAATCGTGCAGCGACCTCGCGCAATCGGTTTGTCGCGATGTGCTCGAGAACGCCGAGCGCTTCCAGTTCGGCGGCGAGGCGGAGTTTCGCAAATGGCTGTTCACGACCGCCATGCGCAAGATCGCCGACCGCGCCGAGCATTGGCGCGCGGGCAAGCGCAACCAGGGACGCGAAGTGAACGGCCTCGCCGAGGAGGAGATTCGCGGCTACGCCAGCATCTACACCCCGAGCGGACAGGCCGCCGCGCGCGAAGAGTTGGAACGCGTCGAGTCGGCGTTCGGCAAGCTGGCGCCGGAGAAACAGGAAGTGGTGCTGATGGCGCGCTTGATGGGCCTCTCGCACACACAGATCGCAGCAGAACTCGGCAAGACCGAAGTCGCGGTGCGCTCGATCTTGAGCCGGGCCTTGGCCGAGCTGTCGTCGCTGCTGTGATCGGCGGGGCCTTCCCCGCCGATCACGAACGCGTCACTTCTTCTTGCTCTTCGCCGCGGTTTCAGCCGCGACGATCATGTCGGCGAGCGCCTTCTCCATCTCCGCCTCATCGCGGACGTCCTTATGACGGATCACGCCTTCGTGATCGATGAAATACAGCGTCGGCCAGCCTTGCACCTTCCAGGTGTCGCTGATCTTCGGCGTGCTGCCTTCGTCGCGGAAGCTCCGCCACGTCACACCCATCGTCTTGGCTTCTTCGCGATACTTCGCCAACCCTTCGGCTGCATCCGTGCCGTCACTGTTGACGCCGAGAATTGCGAATGGCTTGTCCTTCCACTTCTCCACGAGCGACCGCTCGTGCGGGATCATGGCCCGGCAAGGGCCTCACCAGAATCCCCAGAAGTCGAGCAGGATCACCTTGCCGCGGTAATCGCTCAGTTTGAACTCGACGCCTTCGACGTCGACGCCCGCGATCTCAGGTGCCTTGCAACCGACCTGCAGGTTCTCGATCTCGAACAGCGCGTCCTTGGCTTGCGCCAGCAGGTCCGCGTCCTTCGTGATGCCAGCGACATCGCGCAGGTCCTTCTCAGCCGACTTGCGGTCCTCTGGCGTGCGCGCCATTTGCAGCCGCAGGCCGCCGCGCGTGACCAGTGCCTGCGCCTTGCAGTTGGCGTCGGCGTGGTTGCTGACCAGTTCATCGAGCAGCGCCAACACTTGCTTGGTCGCGCCAAAGCGAGTGCCGTTCGCGAGGAAGGGCACCACATCGACGATCGCCGCGCTCTTCGCGTGATCGCTGGCGAGTGTCTCGATCGCCTTCTTGACGGCGTTGCGCTCGTTGGTGGCGTTCTTCAGGACGAACGCGAGGAAGCGCACCGCGTTGTCCTTGCCGGCGTGCTCGCCTGCCAGTTCTTGCGCCTTGGCGATCCACTCCTTGGTCGGTGGCTGCATCGCCATCGCCGGGATCTTGCTGCCCTCCTCCTGGGCCTTCTTGACCGCGGCACGTGCCTCGGTTTGCCAATCGCTGATCGCCTTGTTGAAGGCTTTGACCAGCTCGTCGTAGGCCGCTTGCGGGTCCTGCTGCGTCACTGCCGTCGTGGCGTCGGCGCTTTGCGCGACGACGAAGGTCGGAGTGAACAGCAGGAGCAGCGCGGCGAGAACGGGTCTCGACATAGTGCTCCTTGTGGGTGCGGGGGACGGAATCGAAGGGCGCATGCTACGACGGAGCCCGCCAACCGGTGAACGGCGGGCAGGGCTTTTCGCGGCAACGGGCGAATCTCCGGGCGAGGTTCGCGCAGCGGCGGCAAGGACGTGTCGCGCGAAGTGCTGCAACTGCGCGCTGGCGACGTCAACACGCTGCGGCGGTAGCGCGCAGCGCGGCCCCGCCGGCTACTTGCCCGGATCCGTCGTCGGCGCCGTGCCGGGAGCTGGCTCGGCGGCCTTGGGCTTCACCAAGTCTTCGCGCTTGGGCTTCAGCTTGCTGAACAGCGTCTGGTCGATCACGTAGTACCACGGACCAAAGCGCTTCGTCAGCGTGTCAGCTTCCTTCTTGCCCTCGTCGACCTTGCGCTCGTGCTCGGTCCACGCGTCGGCGGTCTTCTTCAGCTCGTCTTCGAGCGGCAAGCGATCGCTGCGCACGTCCGCGGCATTGCCTTCGCCACCGTCGGCGTTGCCCTCGGCAAAGCTGACGACCGCGTAGGTCTCACCCTGCACGGAGAGCAGGTAGTCGTTGCCCCATGGATCCTTCTTCAACTCCGCGAGCAGCGCTTCGCCTTCGGCCGGTTTCTCGGTCAGCTTGGCCAGCGACTCCGGCAGCTTGGTCTCGTTCTTCGTGCGGAACGCTTCGACGGCGCGCTGGATCGCTTCGATCTGCGTGCGCGCTTCCATGCGCTTGTCGAGCTGCTCCTTCACCAGACGGGTGCCAGCGGGCTTGCCGAGAATGTCCTCGACGAACTCCGCGGTGACCATCAGGTAACGATTGTTGCCGGGCTTTGCCACCTCGCCTTCCTTCGGCTTCGCCGCATCGGCGGTGCCGGCCGAGACCGCATCGCCATCGCCAGGAACGAGCTCGCCAAAGCGCAGCGTGTAGCGAACGCCTTTCTTGGTCTCAAACAGCAGGTCGCCTTCGTTGCTGACCAGCTTGCCGTTGCGCAGCACGAAGTAGCCCCTCTGCTGCAGTTGCTGGCGCAGGATCTGGGCATCGAAGCCAGTCGCCTGCTCGAGCATCGCGGTCAGACCTTCAGGCTTGTTGCGCACGCCGACGATCTTGATCTGGCCAAGCGTGTCGCCGATCTCGCGCAGCTTCTCGTCGTTGGCTTCTTCCTTCGTGGCATCAACGCCGGCGAACGCCCACTTGCCCGTGTCGTCCTTGGTGACGACGTGCGTGTCGCCCTTCTTGATCGAGCCGCTCTGTTCGTCGACCGAGTAGTTGTCGAAGGTGACCTTCTGAATCTCGTAGGCCTGCGCCTTCAGCAGATCGGTCTCGATCCAATCCGCGAACTTCGTCGATATTTCGCCATCGAGCTTGGCGGCGTAGACCCGCCGCTTGCCGGGTTCGCGCAGATAACGCACCTGCGCCTTCTTCTGCACTTCCTTGCCGATCAGCAGATCCGCCAGCACGTTGCCGGCACTGTTCTTCAAGGTGATGCGCGTGCCGCGGCCGACGGCCGCAGTGCCAGCATCCATCGGATCGACGACGCCGTAGGCGACTTCGTCTTCCTTGCGCTCGCCGACGCATTGGTCCTTCTTGAGTCCGATCACCAACGCCGCCGCCTTGGCCATGCGGTCCTTGGCGTCGGCGGGGTAGTTGCCATGCGAGGGAATCGTCCAGCGACCGGTGCTGTCGCGGCGCACCGCGAACTTGCGAGCCTCAGCCGAGCCTTCGAGGAACTGCGTCACCTCGAGGTCGACCGCCGTGCTTGGGTCGGTGAAGTCCTTGAAGAAGAGCTCGCCCTGGTCCGAGAACAGGTCGTTCTTGATCTCACCCGGCCCCATCAACGCTGCGATCGTGGCCAACAGAACTGCGCCACCTGCAATGGCGCCCGTCTTGATCAACTCGCTCATGCTGCACCTCCGCCCACTTGGCGGCTTTTGGGAACGATTGCCGATGCCCGTGACATGCGACGAAGCAACGTGAAGAGACCGAACAACAGCGCCGGCAGCGGCGCCAGCAACACGGTCAAGATGCGGTAGCCGTTGTGGATCGAACGGCGGCTGGCATCACGATCGTACTGCGCCATTTCGATGCGCTTCTTCTTGGTCGCCTCGATGTCGGTCTTGTCGGACTCGAAGCGGCGGTTCTCGACCGTCTCCGCCTCCGCGATCTTGTTGGCCTTTGATTGTTCGTCGAGAGCGGGATCTTTGCGGATCTTGTCGACCGAGCTGTCGAGCCGCGCCTTCGCCGATTCGAGCGCCTTGTCCGACTCGTCCTCGGCCGCCTTCTTCTGCGCGTTCCACGCCTTCTCGAATTCGCTCTGCGCTTTCTCGACGGCCGTCAGACGCCGCAGGATCGGGCGGCGCTTGCGCAGCTCGATCAGGCTCTCGTCACCGACCAAGCTGTCGATGCAGTTGAGCACCAGCGGCACGTTGTCAAACCGCATGTTGGCGTCGCTGACTTGACGGCGGATCTGGAAGAACTGGTTGCCGATCGCATCGAGGTCGGACCAGTAGATGACGTTGAGGTCGCTCGCTGCACCGGCTGGCTTGCCGCCGACGCGCACGACGACGTCGAAGCGCTTGTTGCTCGGCCGCAGACGCGCGTTCGGGTTGGGTTGCATGCGCCCCAAGAAGTCGAAGACGAGGAAGCCGTCGTTGCGACCCGGCGCGCTCTCGTACTTTGGCACGACGCCGTTCATGCCTTCCATGCTGGCCGGATCGGGCGACGACACCAGCGGCGTCACGGTGATGCCTTCGGTGCCGGCCGACTGCACGTGGCCAGCCATCATCATCACCACCGACTGCAGGCCGTTCGTGAGCACGCTGTCGCGCGCCATGCCGAGCGGACCGTTGAACAAGAACGTGCGCGGGAACTGGCCGCCAAACAACCCCATCGACGAGGTGTCCCAGACCATGTCGCTCTTCGCCACGCGCAGCCCGAAGCTGCCATAGAAGCTGTCGAAGTCGCCCTTCTGCGGACCGCCGCCGCCGCCCATCATGCGCGACTGCATGCCGCCCTTCTGGTCGTCGGCCGCGGTGCCCGGCGCGCCGATCGGCAGCGGGTCTTCGAACAGCAGCGTCGGCTTGCCAGCGATAATCCACGCCTTCAGGCGATCCATCTGATCCTGCACCAGCGAGCTCGGTTGCAGCACAACGAGGCAATCGATGCCCTCGGGGTAGTCCTTCTCGCCGTCGACGTTTTCGACTTCGTACTGCTGTTGCAGTTCGTCGGCGATCAACCATCGTGGCTTCTGTTGGAAGGTCTGGAAGTCGAAGCCGCCGACGATCTCGAGCTCCGTCTTCAGCACGCCGATCTTCTTGCGTTTGGCGTTGGCGACCACGCGCACACTGCGCGTCAATTCGTATTCGAGCGGCACGCCCGGCTCGACGAACGGCGTCACCGCCTCTTCGGTGCCGCAGATGACGGCGAAACCGAGGAAGACCTGCATCTCGGTGTAGCCACCACCTGGCACCTCGGCCGGCACCGCTTGCGCGCGGATGCCGTAGGTCTCCGCGTCGCGCGCCTCGGGCGAGAACGGTTGCGGGATGACGATGCTGCTTTGCACCGCGTTGCCACCGATCGAATCGAACTGGTCGATCAGGTTGAGCAGGTTGCGCCGCTGTTGCACCATCGCCTCCGGCACCTCTTCGCTGACGTAGGCGCGAATGATGATCGGCTTGTTGGCGTCGAGGCCCGCGAGCAGTTTCTTGCTCTCACCGCCGAGCGAGTGGATGCCTTCGCTGGTCACGTCAATGCGCCCCAAGCTGTGCACGGCGATGATCGTGATCGACAAGGTGCCGACGGCAAACCCGATCGCCCGCAAAAAGCCGTGGGCGCCTTCACTGGAAGTGCGCCAATGCCGCCGCGCGAGCAGCGCCAAACTCAGGTAGAGGAACGTCGCGGTGAGGCCGAGGAACAGCAGCACCCCCGACGTCGGGATCATGCCGCGCGCGAACTCGGCGAATTGGCCGTAGGTGCCGTTGGTCGCCCAACTGCGGAAGCCGAGCCCGCTGAGCACGGTGCCGAGGAAGACGACGAACGCGCAGGCGATCATCGACAGGATGAACGCGATCGTCGCGTTCGCCGTCAGCTGCGACCCGATCATCGACACGCTGACGAGCGCCACGCCAAACAGCCAGAAGCCGACGTAGTTGGCGAACACCTGACCGAGGTCCGGTGAACCGAGCATCATCAGCGTGATCGGCAGCGGCAGCGTGAACAGCAGCGACGCCGTCCACACCGAAGCGTAGGCAAGGAACTTGCCGGCCAGCAGGTCACTGTCGCGGGCAGGCAACGTGAACAGCAGCTCCTGGGTGCCGTTGCTGCGTTCGCTCGTCCACATGCCCATCGTCGCCGCCGAGACGAAGACGATGGTGATGAGGGGGAACCACTCGGTCCAGGTGTCGAGGTTGGCGAGGTTGTTCTGGAAGAAGTTCCGCGACCACATCATCGCGAACGCCGACACGGCGACGAACAGCAGGATGAAGACGTAGTTGGTGGGGTTGCCGAACCAGCTGCGCAGGTCGCGCTTGGCGACGGCGAAGACGACGTTCTTGTTCATGGTCGGGTTCCTCAGGAGGTCGCGGTCAAGGTGTGGAAGGCCTGGTCCATGCGACCGCCGCCGCGAGCCTTGAACTCGTCAGGCGTGCCGTCGAACACGATGCGGCCGTTGTGCACGAGCAACACGCGGCCCGCCATCGCTTCAACTTCTTGGAACAAGTGCGTCGACAGCAGCACGGTGCGCGTCTCGCCGAGTTTCTTCACCAGCTCGCGCACGTGGCGGATCTGGTTGGGATCGAGGCCGGTCGTCGGTTCGTCGAGGATCATCACCTCGGGGTCGTGCAGCAGGGCTTGCGCCATGCCCACACGCTGCTTCTGGCCCTTGCTGCAGGTGCCGAGTGGCTTGTGGAGCAGTTCGTGCAGATCGCATTCGCGCGTCACAAAGTCCAAGCGCTCGGCCAGGCGGGCGCGCGACATGCCACGCGCTTCGCCGAAGAACGACAAGAACTCGCGCGGCGTCATCTCCGGATAGAGCGGCCCGTTCTCCGGCAGGTAGCCGAGCTTCTCGGCAGCGCGCACGCGGTCTTGCACCACGTCGACACCCGCGAGGCGCGCGGTGCCTGACGTCGGCGCCAGGTAACCCGTCAACACCTTCATCGTGGTGGACTTGCCGGCCCCGTTGGGGCCGAGGAATGCCACGACTTCGCCGCGGCGGATCGTGAACGTCAAATTGTCGACGGCAGCGAACGACCCGTAGTGCTTACACAGGTCGACGGCCTCGATCATTGGCTCTCGGTCGGTCATGGATCGATGCGTTGAAGAATCGGAGATAGCGAGCGGCGGAACTGCACTCGAACGCCGAGGCAGCTCAGAGGCCGATTTGGGGCCGAAACCCTTAGCCGCTCTACGCAGTGCGTGCAACCGGCGCGGCGCCTATGAGTTGGATCGCGTGGCGAGAGGGGGGCTCAGGGCAAAGCGGCGCACGACGCCAACCCCGCCCAAAAACTCCGTGAGCCGGTGGCCGCCGTCAGCGGCAGAACAGGTGGCTCGAATGGAAGCCCATGCCGAACCCGAAGCCAAAGCCACCCCAATGCCGATCCTCGGGCACCGGGCGCACGTAGGGCCCGAACGGGGTCACTTGGTGCAGCACCTCCCTTTCGCCCGCGCGCACCACGAACCGCACCGCAAAGCTGTCGACATCGCGCGGCACGGCGGCCGGGGGCTCGAACACGGCGTCGACCCGGGCGGTCGTTCCCGGCGCCGCGACCCCGTCCCCCTCCAGGCGAATGGGCGATAGCGGCACATGCAGCACGCCGTCGATCATCAGGTCCTCGCAAGCCAGCGGCCCGAGGTCGAGGCGAAGGGGCTCCTTGCTGTTGTTCTCTAGCTCAAAGCCGATGTGCAGCTCGACCACTTCCCGGTCGTCATCGGTGAAGCGCGCTTGGCTGCCGTGCGACCAAACCCGCACTTCGGCGGTCGAAGCGGTCGCCGGATCGGTCGGCACAATGGGATAGAGGGCCGCGGGATAGCCATCGGGGCCCTGGGCGTCGACATGTTCGCGCGGGGCAAAGTAGCGGGGACTCCAACACGCAGCGACTGAGAACAGGAGGGGAACAATGGCGATGGCGCGCATGGCAATCATGGTTTTGACGGGGCCAAGCGCCCCTGGCAAGGCCATCGCTGCAAGAAGGCCAAGTGGCCAAGTGGCCGCCCCCCCTGACAGCGCGCCATTTGACGACTAGCGTTTAGACCATGTGGGGAACCCAGCTCAGCTCATGGTTGCTTACCGGCGTGTTCGGCGCCGCGGCTGTCAATGCACAGGCGCCAAGTATCGCCGTGTGCGTTGCCGCCACGACCGATGCGTTCAGCACCGAGGTTGGCGGCTTCCTGTTCGACCTACCCGGGGTCGGCGACGACTTCCTGCGCTTTGCCGACGGAGCGTGGGACCAACGCAGCAATGGCACCGCGCGACTGTCCGTCTATGCCAGTCGCGGCAGCGCCCTCGATCGCGACTTCTTCTTGGCCCTTGAGTTCACCGGCCGCATCGGCCCAGGCGATGCCGGTTACCCACCGCTCGGCAGCCCAGTTCTCACGTTGTCGCCAAACGCGTATGTGCCCACGGGCTCGGTCGATCCCAGCCAATATGTGTACTACACACAAGTGACCGGGACCTTGACCGGCTTGCGTGCGTTCGCGGGCGCGCGCTTGCTCGCCACGGCGACGGGGCCGACTCAGATTGGTCTCGGCGCCTCCAACAAGAACACACGTCTAGGACTTGCCGCCAATCTCTCACTGAGCATCGTGCAACAACCAACCGCTGGACCGCTCACGATTCTGGGGCCGATGGCGTTGCGCGGTGAACTGCTCGTCGACACCACGGCCTGCTTCGCCCATGTCGATGCGCAACCAGTCGCCAGTGGGTCAGCGGCACGGTCGTTCGTGACGATTCCTGGACTCGCCGCCGACTACATCGCCTCACCACCGGGAACGTGGACCGACGCCAACGACGGCTCGGCGACGTTCACGGCAACGATCCGCCGCCAATCGAACTACGCCGATGCGTGGCTGCTGCAGGTGACGCTGACCGGCCGCACGCTGCCGCTCGCCGCCAACCACCCACCCGTCGGCAGTCCCGTGCTGCAACTGCTGCCTGCTGTGTATGCGAGCCAAGGCGGCCCGATCGATCCCACCGAATGGCGCTACTTCACACAAACCACTGGCACGCTGCAGGGGTTGCTCGCCAACGCCGGCGGCATCGTGCAGCTCAGCACAGTGGGCCCGTTCCAAGTCGGACTCGGCGCCGCCCAAGGCAATCTGTTCTTTGGCTGCAGCGGCAACCTAGCAGCCACCATCACCCAACAGCCCACCGCTGGCGCCATCACGATCACGAGCCCGCTCACACTGCAGGCCAATCTCTCGACCGACTGTCTGTTGCCAGCGCCGCAGGTGCTGACAGGAATCACCCAGAGCATTCCGAGTGTGTCGCAGCAACGGCTGGTCTACACGGGCATCGACCTTGGCTTCTGTGAACTGGTCGCCATCGGCCCACACATCGTCGGCGCCAATCCACGGCGTTGGTTCGAAGGGCACCTGCGCGTGCTCGCGCACGACACGGTCGAAGTGGCGCTGCCGCAGGGGCTGGCCGCCACGACGTATCCGGTGCGGCTGCTGACGCGCACCAGCATCAGCAATCTCCTGACAGCGGACGTGCAGGCTCCGACCTTGCCGACCATGCGCACCGAGAACGATCGGCTCATCGGCGAGAGCCAACATTGGGTGGTGCACCAAGGCAACGTGCCGGGCTTCGCGTTCTGCTTCGTCGTGCTGAGTCCGTCGAACGTGCCGAGCTTCGCGCCCGGCTTCGTCGACCTGCTGATCGGCAACCAATTCAGTGACTACGTGCTGATCGATGTCGCCTTTCACGATCCGGTGACGGGTGTTGCCGTGGTGTCGTTGACGGCGGTTCCACCGACACTGGTGGGCCTTCGCCTCTACGCCCAAGGCGCTTTGATGAATGTGCAGGTGTTCCCGCTGCACCCAAGCGACGTCTGGTTCACCGACTACTGAGGCGCCCCCCCCGCAGCGCGAAGTGCGTAGGGGCGACGGGGCCACAAACGCAGCGCCGCGGCAACGAGTCCGCATGGCCGCAATGCCCGAAAGAGCGCATCGGCACCGAGCTTTGCAGTGACACCATGAACCTGGTCACGTCGCCGCTCCCCTTCCGTCTGTTCGCCGCCATCGCCATCGCTGCCGCTTCGGCCGCCAGCCAAGACGTCGCCGCCCAACCCGCCAACTCTGGGTTTCTCACCGGGCTACGCGGCTTCGAGACATTCCACGAACCACTCGGACAACCGATCTACTTCGAGTCGCCATTCAACGACACCGGGCTGCGCGCCCTCTATCTCAAACACGACTTCTCAGAGCAGTCCACGATGCAGGGCGGCGACGTCACCATCTACGCGCTGCAAGCGCGCTTGGCGATCACGGATCGACTCGCCTTCATCGCCACCAAAGACGGCTACTCAGAACTCGAGTCGGGCATCATGCAAGACGAAGGCTGGAACGACCTCGCCGCCGGCTTCAAGTACGTCGCCGTCGCCGACCAGAAAGAGCAGTTCGTCGTCACGCCTGGCATTCGCTACATGGCCGAGAACGGCCACCGCGGCATTCTGCAAGGCGGTGTCGACGAGGTGAGTCCGTTCGTCAGTGTCGGCAAGGGCTTTGAGCGTCTGCATGCGCTCGCCAACCTGACGCTGCGCTTGCCGATGGACGGCGATGATGGCAACACCGTCGGCCACTGGGATCTGCACCTCGACTACGACGTCAATGCCGAAGGCCGCGCAGTGTTCGCGCCGCTGTTCGAACTGCACGGTGTGCATTACCTCGACGACGGGGCGTCGGCGCTCAATGTCGGTGGGCTTGACTACACCAACCTCGGCTCGTCGCCGGCGAAGAGCTTCGTCGCGTGGGCCGGT
>CANEYR010000060.1 GCA_947444055.1 Planctomycetota bacterium | reverse complement strand
CCTACACGTTCGTCTACCTGGGGCTCGCGCGGTGGCTGCGCGGCCGCTTGCCGGCGGGACTGCCGGGCAATCACCTCGCTCGGTTCCTGCTGCCGGTGTCGGTGTTCCTGTTCATCTTGGTGCCGGTGTTGATCGACCTGTTCACGCGCGGTGAGGTCGATGATTGGCATGTTGGGCACGTGATGAATCCGTTCTGGACGATTGAGCAGTTCGTGTTCCGTCGTAATGGCATGTGGCAGGAAGCCGAGACGCCGTTGCTGACGGTGTTGGCGGTGGCGCTGCTCTTGCAAGTGCCCGCTTGCGTGCGCGGTGTGCGCGAAGTGCTGGCCGCGGGCGCCGTGCGCAAGAGTCGTCAGCAAGGCAACCATGCTTGAGGCGGCGGCAGCCAGCGAGGAAGGGCGCGCGGTGGCATCGCGCTATCGCTTGCATCTCGATCGTCGGCGCTTTCGTGGCCACCTCGGCGGCCAGCGTGGTCGCGGTGCGGGTGCCTCGCAGGAGTTCTTGGACTTCCGCGACTACACGCCGGGCGACGACGTGCGCCACATCGATTGGCAAGGCTTCGCGCGCAGCGAGCAGCTGCGCGTGCGGCTGTTCGAGGCGGAAGTGGCGCCGCACGTCGACCTCGTCGTCGATACGTCGCCGTCGATGGTGGTGACGCCTCGGAAGGCGGCGGCGGCGCACAGTCTGTGGTTGGCGCTGCGGCAGTGGGCGCACAGCGACGGGGCGCGGCTGCGAACGCTGACCCTCGGTGGCGAGCAAGCCGACGAAGAGCCCGCGTGGGGCAGCGGTCCGGTGGCGCCCGCCGTGCCGATGGCGCCGCTGCGTCGTGATGGCTTGCGCGTCTTGCTGACCGATGGGCTGTGGCGGGAGTCGCCGACGGCCTTGCTGCACACTCTGGCGGCGGGTGCTGCGCACTTCGTCTGCGTGCAGCTGCTCGATCCGTGGGAGCTCGCCCCGACGATCGGGGACGTGGTGACGTTGTTCGACTGTGAGACCGGCGAACGGCACGAGCGGCGGCTCGATCGGCGCACCGTCGCGGCCTACCAAGAACGGCTGCAGCGCTTGTGCGACGAAGTGCGCACGACGGTGCTGGCCACCGGCGGCATCTATGTGCGAACGGTCGCCGACAGCTTGGCGACCATGTGCGAACGCGACTTGGTGCCAGCCAGCGTGCTGGAGCCGGCATGACCTTCACGGCACCGCTCGGCTTGTTGGCGCTGTTGGCTTTGCCAGCGGTCGTCTTCCTGCACCTCTTCCGCAATCGCCTGCCCGAACGCCGCGTCGCTGCCGCGTTCTTGTTCCCAGCGCAGGCGCTGCTGGTCGGCGGCGGCCGCACGCGCACGCGCTTGTTGCGCACGCCGTCGTTCTGGTGCGAACTGGTCGCCGCGCTGTTGCTGGCGCTGTGGCTCGCCGGGCTGTCGTTCGGCGGCGTGCAGGCGGTGCCGATGGTGATCGTGCTCGACGACACCGCATCGATGAGTGCGCGTGGCACCCGCGACCGCGCGCTGCAAAAGGTGCGGGCAGCGCTGCAGGCGCGCCGCGCCGACGCCTTCTTGTCGGTGTTGCGCACGGGTCCGCATCCCGAGGCGTTGCTCGATGCGCGCGAAAAGGCGCCTGATGTCGAGGCGGCGGTGCGGCGTTGGCAGCCGACGCGACCGCGACACGATGTGCGGCCGTCGCTCGATCTGGCGCGGGAACTCGCCGGCCCGACGGGCGACGTGGTGTTCGTCAGCGACGAGGCGAGGCCTGCTGGCTACGACGATGTGACGTTGCTGGCGAGTGGGGCACCAGCCACCAACTGTGCGCTGTTGTCAGTCGAGCGCCGAAGCAACAGCACGGCCACGGGCGACGAAGTGCGACTGCGCATCGCGGCCTACGGGTCGGTGACGACGACGACCTTGACGTTGACGGTTGCCGAGCGCGCGCCCAGCCGTCACGAGGTTACCTTCGTCGATGGCTTGGCGAACGTGGTGCTGCCGGTGGCCACCGCGGGCGAGTTGCGCGTCGAGCTCGCGGACGATGCGCTGGCGATCGACAACGTCGCCTGGTTGTTGCCGTCGCCGCTCAGGTTGGTGGGCGTCGCCAACATCCTGCGGCGCGAGCAGCAGCAAGAGCTTGCGCTCGATCGGGTGTTGGCCGCGATGACGAATTGGCGCGCCGAGACGAACAGCGAGCGGGCGCAGCTCGTGCTGACGGCGCAGCCAGGCATCGTCGCCGACGGTCAGGTCGAGATCGTCATCACCAGCGGGGAAGGGCCGCGCAAGGCGTTGGTGGGGCCGTTCGTCATCGATCGCGGGGTGCCGTGGTTGCACGGGGTGCACTTGCAGGGGGTCGTGTGGGTCGCTGGCTCGCGCGAGCTGCCAGGTCAGGTGTTGGTGGCGGCCGGTTCGCAGGCGCTGATGAGCGAAGAGCCGCTCGCGCAGGGACGTCGGTTGTGGATCACGCTGCATGGTGCGGTCGGCAATGTGGTGCGCGCGCCGGACTGGCCGGTGCTGTTCGCGAACGTGCTGGAGCAGTGCATGGCGGCCGTTCCCGGCCCCGAGGCCACGCACGTCGTGGTTGGCAGCGAAGCGCGATTTCGCCGCGGGCCTTTCGACACCTTCGCCGCCCCGCCGACCCTGCTGTCGCCCAGCGGGCAGCGCCGTGTTGGGGTCGCCGCGCGCACGGTTGGCTGGCTGGTCGAGCAGCCAGGCGTGCATCGCATCCTCGATGCCAGCGGTGCTGAGCTCGGTCGCTTCGCGGCGCACTTCTCGGATGCGAGTGAGAGTGATTTGCGGGCCGTCACCCACGTCGATCAAGCGGGCGGCGAGACCCAGGGTGCGGAGCGAGCGTCGCCGGTGCGCGACACGTCGATCGAACGCCGGCTGCTGGCGTTGCTGCTCGTGCTGGTGGTCGTCGCGGACTGGTGGCTGCTGGCGCGGAGGAACGTGTGATTCGCTTCGTCCATCCTGAGGCTTGGCTGCTGGTGCCGATCGTCTGCTTGCTGCTGCGCCAGCACCTGTGGCCCCGCGCGTTCGTCGGCGCCCTGCGCGTCGCGTTGCTGCTGACGGTGGCTCTGCTGCTCGCGGACCCGGCGTGGGTGGGCAGCAAGGATGGGCGCGATGTGGTGCTCGTGCTCGATCGTTCGGCGTCGATGCCGGTAGACGCGGTCGCGAAGGCTCGTGAACTGGCGAACGAACTCGCTGCGGCCTTGCCCAGCGACGACCGCTTGGGCGTCGTCAGTTTTGGGCGTAAGCCGCGCGTCGAGAGCGTGCCGCAGACGCCGTTCTTGTGGCCCGAGTCGACGCATGCGGTCGATGGCGATGCGAGTGATCTAGCGGCGGCGGTGCAGGCGGCGTTGGCGTTGTTGCCCGCCGGACGGCAAGGGTCGTTGCTGGTCGTCAGTGACGGTCTGCACACCGGCGGCGACCTCGACGCGGCGGCGCGGCAAGCGGTGCGGCAAGGCGTGCGCGTCGACGTCATGCAGGTTGCGAGCGAGGCTGGACCTGATAACGCCGTCGCCGACATTTCGGCGCCGAGCTCGGTGTCTGTCGGTGAGCCGTTCGCGGTCTCGTCGGTCGTGATCGCCAACGCGTCGGCAACGGCGCGCTGGCGGCTCTTGGTCGACGGGGCCATCGCCAGCGACGGCGACGCTGTGCTGGTGGCGGGCCGCAACGTGCTGCAGTTCCGTTCGGCCTTGCTGGTTGCTGGCGAGCACACGCTGGCGGTCGAAGTGCAAGTCGCCGGCGATGCGCGTCCCGAGAACGATCGGGCGATGGTCGTGGTGCGCGCACAAGCACCGCGCCGCGTGCTGGTGGTGACGGCGAACGGCCGTGAGGATCGACTGACGCAGTCGCTGCGGGCGGCGACCTTCGAGGTCGTGGTGGCAGCAGCCAACGTGGCGCCGTTGTCGCTCGCGCAGCTCGATGGCTTTCGCGCGGTCGTGCTCGCGGACGTTGCCGCGGCGGACTTGCCCGCGGGTGGCATGCGGGCACTCGCGAGCTGGGTGAAGGACCTTGGCGGTGGCTTGTTGATGACGGGCGGCAGGAGCAGCTTCGGCGTTGGCGGCTACCACCGTTCGCCGATCGAGGAGGTGCTGCCGGTGACGATGGAGATTCGCGAAGAGCAGCGCCGGTTCGGCTTGGCGATGGCGATTGCGCTCGATTGCTCCGGCTCGATGAGCGCCACCGTTGGGGAACTGACCAAGATGCAGCTCGCCAACCGCGGTGCCGCCAGCGCGATCGAGTTGTTGTCGCCGCTCGATGCGGTGGCCGTGCTCGCGGTCGACGAGACGGCGCACACGATTGTGCCGATGCAGTCCGTGGAAGGGCGCGAAGAGCTGGCCACTCTGGCGCGTTCGATCACGGTCGGCGGCGGCGGCATCTTCGTTGGGGAAGCACTGCATGCGGCCGCGGAGCAGTTGCGCGGTGCGACCCAGCAGCACAAGCATCTGGTGGTGTTCGCCGATGCGTCGGATGCCGAAGAGCCCTCCGACTTCGAGACGTTCGTGCCCGAGCTCGTGCGGCTTGGCATCACGGTGTCGATCATCGGGCTTGGCACCGCGACCGATGAGGACGCCAAGCTGTTGCAGCGCATCGCGGAGCTCGGCGGTGGGCGTTGCCAGTTTGTGGCGGACGCCGAAGACCTGCCGCGCGTGTTCGCGCAGGAGACAATCCAGGTCGCGCGTTCGTCCATGGTCGAAGCGCTGACGACGCTGTCGCGGCGGCCGGGGCTCGAATCGCTCGGCGACATGCCGAAGTCGATGCCGACGGTCGCTGGCTACTCGCTCGCCTGGCTGCGGCCGCGCGCGGAGTTGGCGGTGACGACCGCGGATGATCTCAGTGCGCCGTTCCTGGCGCACTGGCATGTAGGGCTCGGACGTGCCGCCGCCTTCCTCGGCGAAGCCGATGGGGCGCTGAGTGGCGAGCTGGCGACCTGGCCGCACTACGGCGATTTCTTTGCGACGTTGGTGCGATGGTTGGTCGGTGGTCAGGAAGCCGGCTTGTTCGTGCAGGCGTGGCGCGAAGGGGACGTCGGCGTCTTCTCGCTGGAAGTCGAACCCGAACGCGCCGCGGTGCTCGACGGCTTGCGCGGTGTGCTCGCCGCCCCGGACAACGTGTCGTCGGAGTTGGCGTTCGAACGGGTGGCGCCGGCGCGGGCGATGGCGCGCGTGCCGTTGCTGCGCACTGGCATTTGGCGGGCGGCGGTGCAGGTGGCGGGCGAGTCGGTGCGGTTGCCGCCGCTGTGTTTGCCGTACTCGCCAGAGTTCGTGTTGCAGCCGGATGCGCGAGCGGGGGAGCGCACGCTGCGCAAACTGGCGGCGGCGACCGGCGGCACCTTCGAGCCGAGCTTGGCTTTGGTGTTTGCCGGGGAACGGCGCAGCGCTGGCGCGATCGACCTGGGGCCGCTGTGTGCGGTTTTGGCGGTGTTGCTGCTGCTGGCGGAGATCGCGGTGCGGCGACTGCAGATCTGGGTGCGGCACCCGCGTGAAGAGCTGCCGTTGGTGGACGCGGTCGTCGTTGACGAGGCGGCGCTACCCGCGCCGGCGGTCGAGGTCAGCCCACAGGAAGGTGTGCTCGGCGCCATGTCGCGCGCGCAACGGCGGGCTCGGCGACCCTAGCGGGAAGTCAGTGCTTGCGAATGGCTGCGGTCGCTCGGCAACTCGGGGCTGGTCGCTACCCGCCGCGGAATGCGTTACTCCGATGGTCGGTTGCGCCAGTAGCCAGGGCGTCGATGCAGGTGTACCACGGCCACGAGCTGAATCTCGTCGGCGCCGACGCGGTAGATGAGAGCGAACGGGAAGCGTCGAAGCCGTGCTCTGCGGGTGCCGTGCAGGTAGGGTGGCCAGCGGAGCGGATGCTCACGCAACCGCGCGACGGTGCGTTCGATCGCCATCGCGAAAGCTCGCCCGGCGGCGGCGCTGCGGGCCATGTACCAGTCCATTGCGCCGGCCAGCTCGCTCAGCGCATCGGGGTCGAAGCGAACCTGCATTGCAGGTCAGAGGCCGATACGTCGCCGGACTTCGTCCCAGGGAACCAGCTTCGTGGTCCCTTGCTCGATTCCGCGGATGCGCCTCTCGATCTCAGTTCCCCAGGCGGCCTCGGCATCCGCGTCCACTTCCGTCTCCAGACTCGCAAGCAAGGAGCCGGCCAAGGCCGCTCGCGCCTCGGGTGACAGCTTCATCGCTTCCTGCAGCAGGTTGCTCGGATCGGGCATGAAAAGAGTCTACCCCTGGCAAGGGGGGCGTCCACGGGCCTGAGTTCGCTTGCTGAGCGAAGGCGATCCCTCAGGACCTCAGTGCCGCGTGACCGCCGCCGAGAGCGGCTCGAACGCCTGCCCCGGCATCGCCCACTGCAGATTCAGCTCCGCACCGCCGGTGCGGTTGAACCACGCGACTTCGATCGCGTGCAGGCCCGGCGCCAGGGCCACTGCACCTTGCTTCGTCATAGCTCCATGCAGTCCGTCGTGGTCGACGACCACTTGCCCATCGATCCACAGCTTGCTGCCGTCGTCGCTCGTCAACGCGAAGCGATACAGCTCTTCTTGGCTGATGACCAGGTAACCGCGGTAGACGAACGCCACGTGTTCGCCGGGATTCTTCAGTGGCCCCACCGACCCGACGACCTCGCGGTTCTTTGGTATGAGGCCGGCGCGATCGTCGGGGATCGATTGCCAATCGACTGCGAAGTGCTCCACGACCAGCCCTTCCTTGCGCGCCGGCACCTTCACCGGCGGCAGCGGCACGACCTTGGTGAACGTGCGTTCGACGACGGCGCTGACGCGGGTTCCTCGCCACACGCTGGCCGCGCGCAACACACACGAGTTGGTGACGCGAACGGGCCCACTCGCTGGCGGCGACGTCGCCGACGGTTCACTGCCATCCAGTGAGTAGTGCACCGCGACGTCCGGCGAGCGGTTGTTCAACACGACGTCGACACCAGATACGAACGAGTCCGACTCCACTGTGATCACTGGTGTGCGGAACACCACGGGCGCGCCTTCGATCTCCAGCACAACCACCGTCGCGATCGCATCGGTGGCTGCGTTCGGCACCGCGACGACTAGGCCCGCTTCGTTGCTGCCGACCGCGAGGGCGGTGTCCGGGGCGGCGAGCAGGTAGGCGCGCGCCACGGTGCTGCCGAGTCCCGGCACCGTCAGCTTGCCGTCGGCTGGCCAATCGAACACGTGCAGGTAGAGCTTCGTCGTCGTGCCGCTCTTCACCGTGCAGCGTCCGAACGGCAGGCTGTCGAACACACTCGCCGTCGTGCCGTGGATCGCTTCGCCGTTCTGCTGCATCCAAGTGCCAATCTGCGCCAGTCGCTCCACCGCCTCCTTCGGGAACGTGCCATCGGCGCGCGGGCCGACGTTGAGCAGGTAGTTGCCGCCCTTGCTGGCGATGTCGATGAGGTTGCGCACGAGTTCGGCCGTCGACTTCCACTTGCCGTCGGCGGCGTTGAAGCCCCAGTGCGTGTTCATCGTCATGCACGATTCCCAGTCGACGCCAGCCAAGCCGGTCGCGGGGATCTCTTGCTCGGGCGTGTGGAAGTCACCGACCGCTTCGTTCGCCGCCGAGAACCCGCCCATGCCGCCGCGATGCACGTCGACGCGGTTGTTGACGATCATGCCTGGCGCCAACGTGCGACAGAGGTTGAACAGGCGCACACCGCGTTCGTGGTTCCACGTGCTTTCCCATTCGCCGTCAAACCACATCACGCCCGGCTGGTAGCGCTGCACGACTTCGGTCACCTGCTCGTGCAGGTAGCGTTCGAAGCGATCGAAGTTGGCGCCCGCCGTCGGTCGGTCAGTTTCCCACGGCCGCCGTGGCAGGTAGTCCGGGTGATGCCAATCCATGATCGAGTGGTAGGTGCAGAACACGATGCCGCGCTGGCGGCAGGCATCGGCGAGCTCGCGCAGAATGTCGCGGCGATGCGGCGTGTTGCCGACGTCCCACGTGGTCGCCTTGCTGTCGAAGAGGCAGAAGCCGTCGTGGTGCTTGCTGGTGATGACGACGTACTTCATGCCCGCATCGGCGGCCATCTGCGCCCAGGCGTTGGCATCGAACTGCACGGGGTTCCAATTCGGCTGGAACTCGTCGTAGACCTCGAGCGGAATGCGCGCGCTGTCGCGGATCCATTCGCCGTAGTTGGTCTCGGCGCGCCACTTGCCGGCCGGGATCGCATAGAGCCCCCAATGCAGGAACATGCCAAAGCGCGCCTCGCGCCACCATTCCATGCGTTGATCTTGGTTGCTTGGCGGCGCCGTGAGATTGGGCCCTGGTGCCGGCGTGGCGCCGCAGGCGGCGAGCCCCAGCGCGAGACTCAGCAGTGGCAGCGAGGGAGAGAACGCGAAGGTCGACGTCTGGCGCATTGCGGATAACAGTTCGGGCAACGGAGCGACGAAGCCTAGCGTGCGCGCGGTCACTTCTCGCCGCAGTGGTGGCCGCCGCAGCGGATTGCGTTTGGTGCATGGCGGCTTTGAGTTCCGTCTCTCTCGCATCGCGGGCACCCCGTAGCATCCCGCCCCGCATGGCCGCACGCTCCTCGGTGTCGTTCTCGTTGTTGTCGGTCGTCGCCTTCGCCGCGGGGGCGCTAGCCCAAGAGCCGCGCGGCCCGGTGCCGATCGAACTGCTCGATACCTTTGACTGGCGCTTGGTCGGTCCGTTCCGCGGTGGTCGCGTCGCGTCGGTGTGTGGCGTCGCGGGCGAACGCGAGACCTTCTACATGGGTGCCACCGGCGGTGGTGTGTGGAAGACGACCGACGCTGGCAAAACGTGGGCGAACATCAGCGACGGCAGCTTTGGCGGCTCGATTGGGGCGGTCGCGGTGGCGCCGAGCAACGCGCAGGTGCTGTATGTCGGTGGCGGCGAGAAGACGTGGCGGGGCAACGTGTCGAGCGGGGATGGCATGTGGAAGTCGATCGACGCCGGCAGCACGTGGTCGTTCATCGGCCTGCCCGACTCGCGCCACATCAGCCGGATCCGCATTCATCCAAGCAACCCGGATCTGGTCTATGCCGCGGTGATGGGGCATCTGTCGGGGCCGAACGAAGAACGCGGTGTCTATCGCAGCAAGGATGGCGGCGGCACGTGGCAGCGCGTGCTGTTCGTGAATGCACACGCGGGTGCGGTCGACCTGTGTTTGGCGCCGAACGATCCGAACACGCTGTATGCGACGACGTGGCGGGCGGTGCGCACGCCGTGGTCGTTGGAGTCGGGGGGCGAGGGCTCGGGTGTGTGGAAGTCGGTTGACGGCGGCGACACGTGGCTGCCGCTGCACGAGAAGAAGGGCATGCCCAAGGGCACCCTCGGCATCGCCGGCATCTGTGCTTCGCCCGTTGATGCGAAGCGTCTCTATGCGCAGATCGAGGCCGAAGAGGGTGGCTTGTTTCGCAGCGACGATGCGGGCGAGACGTGGACCAAGGTGAATGACGACCGCGCGCTGCGGCAACGAGCTTGGTACTACTCGCGGGTGTATGCCGATCCGAAGAGCAAGGACACGGTCTACGTGCTCAACGTGTCGTTCCACAAGTCAACCGACGGTGGCAAGACGTTCACTTCGATCGACGTGCCGCACGGTGACAACCATGACCTGTGGCTCGATCCGAAGGATCCGGCGCGCATGATCGAAGGCAACGACGGCGGTGCCTGCGTGTCGATGGACGGTGGCGCGTCGTGGTCGACGCAGGAGAACCAACCGACGGCGCAGTTCTATCGAGTGACCGTCGATGACGCGGCTCCGTACCGGATCTATGGCGCGCAACAGGACAACAGCACGGTGCGCATTCGCCATCGCAGCCGCGGTGCGGGCATCGGCCGCGAGGAATGGGAGAGCACGGCTGGCGGCGAAAGTGGGTGGTTGGCGCCGAAGCCCGGCGATGCCGAAGTGGTGTTTGGTGGCAGCTACGACGGCTTGCTGGTGCGCCTCGATCACCGCGACCGCATCACGCGCCGCGTCGATGTGTGGCCAGACAACCCGATGGGCGCTGGCGCCGAAGACCTGCGCTATCGCTTCCAGTGGAACTTCCCGATCCTGTGGTCGCGCCACGAACCGAAGGTGCTCTACACCGCCGCGCAGATGCTGTTTGCGAGCCGTGATGAGGGGCACTCGTGGCAGGCGATCAGCGGCGATCTGACGCGCAACGACAAGAGCAAGATGGGTTCGTCGGGCGGACCGATCACGAAGGACAACACCAGTGTCGAGTACTACGGCACGATCTTCACGGTCGATGAGGGCCGTCAGCCAGGCGTGATCTGGTGCGGTAGCGACGACGGGCTCGTGCACGTGACGACCGATGCCGGCAAGACGTGGAAGAACGTGACGCCGCCGGGGGCGCCGGAGTGGTTGCAGATCAACTGCATCGCCGCTAACCCGCACCAGGACGGCGGCTGCTACGTCGCGGCGACGCGCTACAAGCTCGACGACTTCCGGCCGTACTTGTGGGCGACGTCTGACTTCGGCGCGACGTGGCGCGAGATCAATGGTGGGCTGGATGCGAAGTGGTTCACCCGCTGCATCCGTCCCGATCCGCAGCTGCCTGGCCTCCTGTATTGCGGCACCGAACGCACGGTGTGGATGAGCTTTGACGACGGGCGCCGGTGGCAGCGATTGCAGCGCAACCTGCCGCTGGTGCCGATCACCGATCTCGTCGTGCGCGGCAACGAATTGATCGCGGCGACCCAGGGCCGCGCGTTCTGGTCGTTCGATGGACTAAGCCACCTGCGCACGCTGACGCCGGATTTGGCGCAGCAGCCGTTCGTGGTGTTCACGCCGGTGCCGATGGTGCAGTTCGGCGGCAGCGATGCGGAAGCTGCGGGCCGTGGGCGCAATCCGGCGAAGGATCTGCATGTGCGCTTCCTGATCGGCGGTGCGGCGGAGCAGGCGGTGAGCGAGCGGGTTGCGATCGAGGTGAAGGACTTCGACGGCAAGGTCGTGTGCACACGCGCCACCGATGCCGAGAACGTCGTGGACAAGGCTGCCGAGAAAGAGGGCGAGAAGGACGCCAAGAAGGACGCCAAGAAGGACGACGAGAAGGACGACGAGAAGCTGACGGTGAAGCGCGGCATGAACGACGTGGCGATCGTCTGGAAGAGCGACGCCGCGAAGATCCTCGACGGCATGATCCTGTGGAACGGGCGCGGCCGAGCGCCGCGGGCCGCGCCCGGCGACTATGCGATCACAGTCACGATGGGCGAGCAGAAGCAGACGGTGACGGGGCGCATCGAGCCGGATCCACGTTCACCGGCCACGGTGGCGGACCTGCAGGCGCGCTTCCGTTTGGTGCGCGACGGCAATGCGCTCGTCACCGAGGCCCACGACGCGATCGCCGCGATGCGGTCCCTGCGCACACAGATGCAGACGGTGGTCGAGCGCGCCGAAGGTGAGGGCAAGACCAAGCTGCAAGCCGCCAAGAAGTCGGTGGACGACGCGCTGACGCCGATCGAGGAAGCGCTCTACCAGACGAAGTCGAAGAGCAGCCAGGATCCTCTCAACTACCCGATCCGGTTGACGGACAAGTTGCTCGGCGTGCTGTCCGCGGTTGACGGTGCCGAGTTCGGTCCGACGGCGTCGCAGGTCGCGGTGACGGCGGAGCTGTCGGCGGCGGTGAAGGTGCAACTCGAACGCTTCGCGGCGCAGCAGAAGGAGTACGTCGCCGCGTTCAATCGATTGGCGCACGAGCTAGCGATCCCGCACATCAAATAAGGTGGTGCGGTCGCCAGGTTCATGTCGCCAGATCCGCTACATATCGGTATCTTTTCTGGTAACATGAATAAGGAGTCAGATGCCCGCGCCGTCGCCCGCATTGCCAGCGCCCAGCGCGGCGTGTTGTCGAAGGCCGATCTCCAGACCCTGCTTGCCGAACGCCACGCTGCGGCGTTCACACGGCGTGTTCTGGCTCTGGAACGAGACCAGGTCCTGCGTCGATTCTGTAGAGGCTTTTACGTTCACGAACCGTTTGACCTGCCGACGTTGAGTCAGCGCTTGGCACCGAATTCCTACGTCAGCTTCGGTACGGTGCTGGCACGCGAGCTGCTGATCGGCGCGCGGCCGGAACGGCAACTGATCGCCGCGAAGGTTGGTCGCGCCCGTACCTACCGCGGTCTCGACCGTGAGATCGTGCAAGTGCAGATTGCCGAGCACCTCGACTTCGGCCACGCCACAGTCGCGGGTGTCAGGTTCGCCGACGCCGAGAAGGCGGTGCTCGACGTGCTCTACTTCCACCTGCGAGGCCGTCGCTATGCATTCGATCTCTACTCGGACATCGACTACACGCGGCTCAACCCGAGGCGCCTGGCAACCTACCTAGCGCGCTACCGCAATCCCAAGTTCATCGCCTTTGCCGAACGTGTGGTGGCCCACCGATGAGCACCCCGCTGCCACGCCCTGCCACGACGGACGGCCTGTTCCTGTGGGTGCTGCATCGCTTCGCCGAGGCGTTCGAGGAGCATGCGGTGCTGAAAGGCGGCATCGCGTTGCGGCTGTTTGATTGTCCACGCACAACGACAGACATCGACTACGTCTTCATTCCGTTTCGTTCGAAGAACGACATCAAAGCGCGCATCGAAAGGGTGCTGCGCGAGATCGAGGGCGGCGACGTCGTCATCGCCACCCACAGCAAGATGGTGCGCGCGACCCTGCGCGTTGACCAAGCTGCGATCCAAATCGAGGCCAACGTCGGTATGCAGTGTCCGACGACCGCGGTGCCGACGGCGGGGTTCGCGACGGCGCAGGGACAGCCCTCGCGCATCGTGCGCGTGATGTCGCTCGAATGCGCGCTCGCCAACAAGCTGGCTGCCTGGAACGAGCGGCGCCTTCTCCGGGATCTGTACGACGCTTACTTCCTCAGTGTTCGCCTCGGTGCCGCGCCGGACCTGGTGATCCTCGACGGTCGACTGAGGAAGATCGAGTCGCGTCTGCCGCAGCTGGCAAAGCGGAACGCGATGACGCGCCGCGAATTCGCGGCTGAGTTGCTCGCGGCGCTCGGCGATCTCAACGAGAAGTCTGTGCGCAACGAGCTGGCGCCGGTGTTGCCAGTGGCGGAGCTGCTGGGGCTGGTGCCGCGCCTTCACTCGGCCATCGTGCGGCTGGCGGAACGGCTTCTGGAGTGACGGGCGGCGAAGTGCGCCCAGTTGGACGATGGCCGCGCTACTGTGGCCGTAGATGGAGAGTCATCCCTTGGCACGAACGGACGGGTAACGATGAGTCACGAAATCTTTGCGTTGCGGCCCTGGCTGACCAATGCGCATCCCTTGCCCAATGCGCCGGTCGGCATGCTCGGCCGCACCGAGGCCAAGTTCTTCTATCACCTGGCGAAGGACGCATTCACTGGGCGCGGCACGATCGTCGATGCGGGCTCGTTCTTAGGTAAGTCGGCCTACTGTTTTGCCAAGGGACTGCAAGCCAACCCGATGTTTGACAGCTCACGCCACCGGGTGCACTGCTTCGACAACTTTCTGGTGAATGAGGTTGGCACCATCGACTTCATCTGCCACCAACTGGGTCAGAAGATGAGCCTCGGTGAGTCCACACGAGAGATCTTCGAGCGCCAAGTCGCACCCGTGCGCGATCTACTCGAAGTGCACGAGGGGGATTTTCACGTCATGCCCTGGCAGCACCAGCCGATCGAGATCCTGATGATCGACATCGCGAAGAGTGAGAGCCTCGGCAAGCGGGTTGTCGAAGTGTTCTTCCCCGATCTCGTGCCCGGCCTTTCGATCGTGGGGCACCAGGACTACCACCATCCCTGGCTGCCGCACATCCACGTGGTGATGGAGTATCTCGCTGACTGCTTCCAACTGGTGGCGCCGCGCCTCGACGACTCAGCTGGGTTCGTGCTGACAAGGGAGATTCCCGCTGAGATGTTGCGCCGTGCGGTGGACTACGACTTCTCCATCGCAGAACAGATCGCACTGATGGACCGTGCGGTGGAGCGCCTGCCGGTTGAGGATCGGCACGTTGTTGAGTTGGCGCGCCTGACATTGCGCCTCGCGGCGAATGATTGGATGGATGTGCGGGCCGAGTTCGAAAGCGTCGAGCGCCGCAATACGCATCGAACGGAGGATGCGACCTGGGTCCGATACGTCGACGGGATGCGCAACTCCGTCGACCAATCCGAGGGGTGGCAGCAACGCA
Source organism: Planctomycetota bacterium (assembly GCA_947444055.1). Taxonomy (GTDB): domain Bacteria; phylum Planctomycetota; class UBA1135; order UBA1135; family UBA2386; genus UBA2386. Next base: position 13,013 of record CANEYR010000060.1, on the reverse strand, counting down.
ACCTCGGGCACTTCGAGCGCAGCCTGCAGCTCGCCGACAATCTGATCGCGCGTGGCTGCAACAACTCGCATGTCCTCAGCCTTCGCGCCGCGTCGCTTGGCGGCCTCGGCCGTCATGGTGAGGCGGAATTGGTCTATCGAGAAGCCCTGTAATCCAGCAGCCGCAACGGCTACGCATACCTTGAGTTGGCGGCGCTGCTGATGCGTCTTGGCCGTATCGACGAGGCCGAAGCCGAACTGGTCCGCGGGGCGCTCGATCGATCGGCGGTAGGCGCCAAGCTAGGGCTGTTCCTGGCGATGCTCCACGATCTCTGGCAGCAGCGGCCTCACGCCGAGAAGGTGGCTGCGGCAATGGATCAGTTGTGCACGGCCTTGCCACTTGAGCCGCAAGTCCAGGTCTTGCACGCCCAAGTTCGGAGTGCCTTCGGGCATCGGTAGAGTTGCACGCATAAGCGGGGGAGTTGGTCGAGGCTCGGTCTCACGCTCGCTGGCATGGCGTGAACTCTCAACGACTACTTCCGCCGATGCGCGAGGGCGTTAGGTTGTCGCGATCGGCACAGCCAAACCGAGGCCACTGCCCATTGCACCATGCAGCAACAGGAACAGATCCGTTTGCTTGAGCAGTCGTTGGCCTTGGTCGGCAGCGGCCAAACCGACTTGTCGCATCCGGCCGGCGCCATCCCGGTCGACCGCTACACCGACCCACTGCGGTTTGCGCGCGAACAGCAAGTTCTGTTTCGTTCGCTGCCGATCTTGGTCGGCTTCAGCTCGCAGGTGCGCGCCGTTGGCGATTGGTTCACGCACGACGCGACGGGCGTGCCGATCTTGTGCGTGCGCAGCGACGACGGTGTGTTGCGCGCCTTCTTGAACGTCTGCCGCCATCGCGGCGCGCGCCTCGTTGCCGACGGCGAGGGCAGCAAGCAGACGATGTTCTCGTGTGGGTTCCACGGCTGGACCTATGGCAACGACGGCAGTCTGTGCAAGGTGCCGATGCCCGAGTCGTTTCCCGATCTCGATCGCTCGAACTGTGGTTTGGTGGCGCTGTCGCTCGCCGAGCGCCATGGCTTCGTATTCGTCGTGCCGCAGCCGAAGTCGCCGACGACCGAGCACGCCGTGGCGGCGATCGATCAGTTCCTGGGGCCGCTGTTGGCAGAGATCGGTTCGTTCGGCATCGGCAACTACGTGATGACGAACCCCGCCACGCAGACGCGCAAGCTGAACTGGAAGTTGCACATGGACGCCACGCAGGAGGTCTATCACTTGCCGGTTCTGCACAAGGCGACCGCGGGTGCGGGGTACTTCCAGAACTGCAGCATCCTCACGCATCGCGCGCCGCACGCGCGCGTGGTGATGCCGGGGCCGAAGATCCATGAACTGCGCCCCGAGGATCGCGCGAACTGGCGGTTGCTCGACCATGCGGCCGTCGTCTACGCGCTGTTTCCCAACACGACGATGCTGCTCTACATGGGCTACGTGCAGATGTTGAGTGTCTTCCCGGTCGACACCGACACCTCGATCGTGCGCACGGTGATGTTGGTGCCGCCTGGCCAAGTCGACGCGGCGGAAGCGCATCACCGGCAGTGCCACTTGGTGACCTACTGGTCGACGATGGCGGAGGACTTGGCGGTTTGCGAACAGATGCAGGCCAACATGCGAACGGGCGCGAATGCGGCTCTGCGAGTGGGGCGCGCTGAGTCGTTGCTCGCGGCGTTCCATCGCACCGTTGACGAGATGGTTGGCTGAGGCTTCTTACGCTGTGCAGTTCCGAGCACTTCACGGGGCCACGAATATGTGGGCTCCTCGGGATCCCGCTGACGTAGGGCCGTTTTTCGCCGACCAAGTAGTTCGTCAACGAGGGCTCGCCCCACACCTCGTTCAGCCTCGGCCAGATGACCGTGAAACAAATCCTCGCAACTCTGCTACTCGCCACCTTCTTGCCCGCACAGATCGTGCGGGTCGCCAATCACGGCGCGGTGCCCTATGTCGGCTGGAAGCGCACGACAATCGATGTGCTGCCTGCGCACGCGGTCGGCATGGTTGGCAACTCGCTGTATGTCGTGGGGCGTCGCGTCGGCAGTGATGTGTACGTCGTCGACGTGCGTGTGACGTTGCTGCCAGGCCAACAGCTGTCGCTCAATCTCGCGCAGGCGGTGCCGACGGTGTGGACGCGGGGACCGTTCCCGGCCAATCCGCTCACCTGGTTCGGGGGCGGTGCAACCATCGCCGGCCACGCGCTGCAGGTGGTTTCTCTCGCCGCGGATGGGGCGGGTTACACGGCGCACTTGCGCGCGCGCCCGCAGCCGTTGCTGCACGTCGACCTGTGGACGACCTGGTATCCCGATCAACCCGGTTGGTGTCATGGCGAAGTTGCGATGACCGCATCGAACCCAGCCATTCCCGACATGGAAGTGATCGTGCCGCCGGGCTTCGCCCTGCATTTCGGCGACGCCCTCGTGCTGCCGGTGGGTGGCACGCTGTGGAACCTGCTGCCGTCGGGTCTGACGCTGATGGACGGGCAGGCGCGCGTATTGCCCGTGACGTTCGTGTGGCTGCGTCATCTGCAACAAGCTTCCGATTGGTCGAGTCTGACCGCGGCTGCCAACCTCAGCATTGGCGCCGTCGGCATCACGAAGTTGTTGGTCGATGGCAATCCTTCGTACCCGCCTGGCTTCTCAGCGCGTGTTTGGGCGGATGCGAAGTGGGATGCGGCGGTGAGCGGACTGCACACGATGGACGAACCGGTGTGCGGCCCCGCCAAACGCAGCGCGGTCGCCGGGCGGCAGGAAGACCAGACCTTCGTGCGCGGCGAAGCATTGCTCGCCGATGGGGTCGGTGCCGAGTGGATTGCGTACCTCGGTGCGCTCAAGCTGGCGGCGCGTCCGTGCCATCACCTCGAAGTCGATGGTCGGCCGCTCGACCTCGCGCAGCATGTCAACCCGCGGCTCGTGTTCTGGGATGGCCGCGCGCATTGGCATCCCAATGTCAGCCCGGATCGTCTCGGCAAGCCACGCAACCCGACATTGGACGAGACCAAGGGCTGGTGGGGTCCTGACGTCGAACACTGGCTGATGAACACGCTCGCCGCGGCGACGCGCCTGACTGGCTCGCCGGCTTGCCAGTGGTTGTTGTCGCACCAAGCGAAGATCTACCTGCTGCAGAACACGACCGAACCGGGCTGGTCGACGTCGAGTCCGTTCGCGGCGCGCGCCGTCGGTTGGGAAGGCATTCTCGCTGTGCATCTGTGGCGCGAACTCGAGGACCGCCAGCTCGCGGATCGTGTGCGCACGCGTTGGCAGGATCGTGTGACCAACGTCATCTTGCCCGCGTACGCCAACCGTCCGCAGGACGTGTGGGATCCGCGTTATGACGACCCGCGCCTGGGCAAGGGTTGGTGGTGGCATCCGTGGCAGCAGGCGGTCGGCGCCTATGGGCTGGATCTCGGCTGTGCTGTGCTCGGGCCTGTAAGTGGGCGCGCGGTGGCTCTGGCGGCGGCGAACGCGGTGCTGCGCGACGCCTTCGTCTTCAGCAACGGTTCGTGGCACAACCTGGCGGCGGTGGCGCTCGACGGGCGCAATTCGCCGGATCCGATTTTCTATCTGTTTGGGTCACCGTTGGCGCCGGCGGTTGTGCTTCGGCATCAACCCAACCACCCGGTTGCGCGGGCGATCTGGAACCAGATGCACGTCGACGCCACGAGCTTTCAGCACTTCGCCTGGTTTGCACCGGGCGTGCCGCAATGAGGTCGTGACGTCCCGCTCCGTGTTGCTCGCTACGCTGCGGCTATGTGCAACGAAACGGGACTGAGTTTTGGCCTGCAGCACCTGACGAGCGCCAGCATCGCCGGGCGCTCTGTGCTTGAAGTCGGTGCACGCCAGGTGCAGCAGCCGTGGATCTCGCTGCGGCCGCACGTCGAAGTGTTGCGGCCAGGTCAGTACGTCGGCGTCGACATCGCGGCGGGAGCGGGCGTCGACATCGTTTGCCCCGCCGAACAGTTGGTCGATCGCTTTGGCGCGCAGTCGTTCGATGTCGTGCTCTGCACCGAGATGCTTGAGCACGTCGAAGACTGGCGAACGGTGATCAGCAATCTCAAGCGGGTGCTGCGACCCGGCGGCATCTTGTTGTTGACCACGCGTTCCGTGGGCTTCCCGTACCACGCGTGGCCACACGATCACTGGCGGTTCCAGCTCGAAGACATGCGCGAGCTGTTCGCTGACTGCGAGAACGTGGTCTTGCAGGATGATGCCAAAGAACCCGGCATCTTCGTCCTGGCGCGGCGGCCTGAGGTGTGGACCGAACGCACGCCAGCGCTCGCCATTCACTCGGTCGTCACCGGGCGCCGTCGCCTGGACATCCCGCGCGTGCGCACCTTCCTGTTCACGAGCTGGATTGGTATGCGTCGCCGCTACGTCGCCGCTGTGCCGCTGCCGGTGCGCCGTTTCGTCAATCGTCTGCTGTTGCGGCGACCGGCCTGACCTCGCCGCGGCCGCGCCTCAGCGCTCGATGCGATAGTGGCGGATGTCGTAGCCAGCGAGCGTGTCGGCGAAGGTGCCATCCGCGATCGTGATCGGCGCCGTGCCTGCAAGGCTGGCTTTGCCCTTCGTGGTACCGCTCACGGTGAACACCACCTGCAGCGCCGAACTTTGCATCGACGCCGCGAACACATGCAGCGCCCCAGCATGTTCGTGCACTCGCACGGCGAGCTTGCCCTGGTCGCGCACTTCGGCGCGCAGTTGGTGGTCAGCGCGGGCACTGTGCAGGATCTCGGCTGCCGCTAGCACTTCGACATTGAGGGCCTGCACTGCCTTGGCGATTTCGGGATAGGAGAGCAGGCTCGCTTCTTGGAACTTGGGCGCGAACTCGTGCACGAAGTAGACGATGCCGCTAGCGCCGCACGCGATCGCCATCCACACCTCGCTGCGGATCTGCGCGGCCGTCGGCCGCACGTCAGCGTTGCCGACGTGCCCCGTCTCGATGCATGCCCACACCGGTTTCTGGCCTTGCGTCCAGTCGACGAGACGCCGCACGCCGTGGCCCACGAACTCAAGCTTGCCGCGCACGTCGCGGTGTGGGTGCGTCACCGGATAGATGTCGAAGGACACCAGGTCGCAGCCCTTGCTGTACTCGGGATAGTCCTCGGGATGGTTGCTGCGATCGCCGCGACCATGCCAACCATCCCACGCCGCACCTTGGCCGAGGTTGAGCAAGATCGGTCGCGTCGGGTCCTGCTTGTGCAGCCGTTCGTACTCCGCGACGACTTGCCACGGCGCGATCGGCGGTGCGTAGCCGGTGAGCCGACGACCCTGGGCGTTGTCTGGTTCGTCGCCATGCATCCAGCCGACGATGGTCTTGCCCTGGTGGGCGAGGCCGATGGCGTTCTGCGCGCAAACGGCGCGCATGCCGACCTGGTCGAGGGCGTTCAGCTGCGCCGTCGTCGGGCCGTCGTAGAGACCGACGTAGAGGTTGATGCCGAGGTCTAAGAAGGCCTTGGCGTTGTGGGGCGATTGCAGCCACACACCCAGCGGGAACCACTTGGCATCACTCGGCAGGCCGTTCGCAAAGCGCGACGCCGAGGGCGGGCTGGGGGCGGTGTCGGTTTGCGCCAGCGTGTCGACGGCAGCGAGCGACAACAGCATGGTGGCAACAAGACGGCGCATGGCGTCAGTCTGTGCGATCGCCGCAACGCCGCCAAGCCTCACGTCGCGCGTTGCAGCGTTGGGCGGCCGCGCCAGAGTGCGACCACCGCTTCAACCGTCACCCACGCCGCCAGCGTCAGCAACAGGATGGCGACCGTTCTCAGCACGTGGTTTTGTGCATCGCGAATCTGCAGCACCAACGCCGTTGCCGTCATGCCCATCATGAACAGCATCGGCAGCCCGACCGCGACGCGCAGGGCGAGCCCCTTCTTCGTCTTGGCCAACCACAGCGACAGGCCGACCAGCGTCAGCCCGGCGAGCAGTTGGTTGATCGAGCCGAACAGCGGCCACACGACTTGGTAGGCGGGAACGATCTTGCCTGCAGGATTGCTGACCGTCTGGGCCACGAACCACGCCGGCAAGGCCAGCGTGACGACGGTGCCGACGATGCCGCCGGTGCGAGTCTTCCAGCCGGTGAACTCCGTGAACAGGTAGCGCGCGAGCCGCGTGCTGACGTCGAGCGTGTCGTAGACGAAGGTGGCGAACGCCAGCATGCCGAACGTCACTGCGAACTGCAGCGGTACGCCGAGTTGGTGCAGGAAGGCGCCGATGCCGACGCCGAAGATTTTGTCGGCACCAGCCGTTGCCAGCTCGCTGCCCGGGGTCAGTTGCATCACGCACGCCAACGCCAAGAGGGCGACGACGCCTTCTAGCAGCATGCCGCCGTAGCCGACGAGGTGCGCATCGGGCTCGCGGTCGATCTGTTTGCTGGTGGTGCCCGAACACACCAAGCCGTGAAAGCCGCTGCACGCACCGCAGGCGATGGTGATGAACAGGAACGGCACCATCGATTGGCCGTTCGCCGCCGTGAAGCCGGTGAACGTCGGCCACGTGATCTCGGGGTTGGCGAGGAACAGGCCGAGCAAACCGCCGCCGAGTGTCAGGTAGAGAAAGAAGCCGCCGAGGTAACCGCGCGGTTGCAGCAAGAGCCACACCGGCAGCATCGATGCAATGCCGCAGTAGGCGAGGATGGCCCAGGCCCAATAGAGCGACGGAATCGGGCCGTCGGCGAGCAGCGCGATCGGCATCTGCGGCCCGAGCCAGACGGCGACGCCGACCGCGGGCACGAAGATGAGCGTGACGAGCCACAGCGGTGGGCGCAGGAACTTCACGCACAGACCCATCACCAGGCTGAGGGTCAGATACAGCATCGAGCTCGACGCGACGCCGGCCCCACTCACCGCGACGCGCGTTCCATCCGTGCCTGGCACGGCGACATCGAGCGCGGTGACGAACGCAGTCGCCGTGACGTCGGTGAAGGCGACGATGACGAGCACCAACGCCAGCCACACATACAGGGTGAACGCCGCGTAGCTGCGCGGGTTGAGGTAGTGGCGCAGGATCTGCGCGACGGAGCAGGCGCCGTGGCGGACCGAACCGACCAGCGCCGCGAAATCGTGCATGGCGCCGATGAAGATGCAGCCGAGCAGGATCCACCAGAACGCGGGTTGCCAGCCGAACGCCGTCGCCGCCAGGATCGGGCCGAAAATCGGACCGGCGGCGCTGATCGCCGAGAAGTGCTGCGACAGCAGGTAGAAGCGCGGCGTCGGTTCGAAGTCTTCGCCGTCGCGGTGGCTGTGGGCGGGCGTGGTCGCCGTTGCATCGAGGCCAAACCAGCGCGCCAGGGCGCGGCCGTAGACGCGGTGGGCGATCCAGAAGAGGCAGAGGCAGATCGCGAGCAGCACCGCGAGCGAGGGCATGTGTGCATCCTGCCGTGCGCTGTGCTGGCGCGCGAGGTTGCTTGCAGTTCGTTATGGCCGCGCAGCACCCTGCCAACGGCGCGCCAGCTTCGCTAGGCTGCGCGCCATGGAGATCGGCAAGATGACCGCTTCGACCCACGGCCGGACGATCGCCTTCGATCTTCCCGCGGGTCAAACGCGCACCCTGGGTCGTGGCAAGGAGTGCGACGTTTGCGTCAACGACAAGCAGGTTTCGCGCACGCACTGCGAGCTGTCGTTCACAGCCGGCAAGGTCATCGCCAAAGACCTTGGCTCGTCGCATGGCATCACGTTCCACGGCACCAGCCACACGACGGTCGAGATTGAAGTGGGTGACGGCTTCCACATCGGGCAGACCTTTGTGCGCTTCCAATCGCTGTTCGTCGACAACGCCACGGTGCCGATCAAGGCCACGGTGCCGACCAAGGCCAAGCCCGCGCCGTCGCCGCCAACGGCTGGCCCCGGGCCGGAGTTAGTCCGGATCGCCGCACCGCAACCATTGGCGCAGGCGGCACAGCAGGTTCGCGATGAGCTCGCCAGGGAGAGTGACGAGACGAGTCGGAGTGGTCCGCCGAGGCGGCGTCGGCGCAGTTCGCGCCCGCCCACGTTCCTCGCTCGCATGGTGGGCGAACTGATCGTCTTCACGACGGTGATGTCGGTGGGCACCGCGGTGTTGCTCGTGCTGAAAGTGAAGTGGCCGGAGATCGACATCTATCGCATCCTAGATTGGTTCGACCTGCCAAAGCGTTGAGGGCCGGGCGCTCGCCCGCGGCGGGACGTCACCGCGCCATAGCGCCGAGGCTTGGCAATCACCGGCTGGCAGGCCTCGGCGACCGTCGTGGTCCAGCCTTCCGCCCGCCGCTGTCGCTCGGCTATCTTGTGGATTGTGCGCTGCCCTCGCACGCCTCCTTGCCATGCCGACGCGACTCCGTTCCTTGTTTGCCATTCTGTTGCTCGTGGTTGCCACCGCTGCACAAACGCAGGAAGTGCGTGGCGTCTGGGTGGCCCGCGATGGTCTGACGACGCGCACCAAGATCATCCAGACGCTCGACCAGCTCGCCGCCGCCAACATCAATCTCGTCTGCGTCAATTGCTGGAGCCGCGGCTTCACCATTCATCCGAGTGATGTGTTGCTCGCCGCGTGTGGTCAGAGTCAGGATCCGAGCTACCTCGGGCGCGATCCGCTGCAAGAGTTCGTGATCGAAGCGCATCGCCGCGGCATCGAAGTGGAAGCCTGGTTTGAATACGGGTTCATGTTCGGTTGGAACGGGTGGTTTCCTGGCCCGACGGGCGTCGGCCCCGTGCTCACCGCCAATCCGAGTTGGATCGCGCGCGACAACACCGGCAACTCACAAGTCAGTGACGGTGCGGGCGGTTTCTTCACGTGGGCGATCCACGAACATCCGGCGGTGCGGCAGTTCCTCATCGACCTCGCGGTCGAAGTCGTCGCGCGCTACGACATCGATGGCATCCAGTTTGATCGGGCGCGCTACCCGTCGACGAGTTTTGGCTACGACCCGACGACCGCCGCGGCCTACCAAGTGGCGACCGGGCAACTGCCGCCGACCAACGTCAACAGCAGCGCGTGGAAGCGTTGGCGTGCGGATCGCCTCATCGCGTTCCATCAGGACTTCTACAACGCGGTGAAGGCGCGCCGCAGCACGGTGCGGGTCACCGACGCGCCGACGGTGATGCCGGGCGCCTACGACACCTATCTCCAAGATTGGCCAGCGTGGCTCGCTGGCGGTTCGCTCGACCTCGTCTACCCGCAGGTCTATCGCACGACGACCGCGTCGTATATCACGACGCTCGACCAACAACTCAACTTGTTGGCGGTGCCGCTGCGCAGCAAGGTGGCGCCGGGCATTCGCGCGATCAGCGGCACGCCGACCAACGACGTGCTTGGCATGGTCGCCGCCGACCGCGCGCGCAATCTGCCTGGCCACGTGTTTTGGTATGCGGAAGGGCTCTACGACGACCTGCCGGCGTTGACGACCAACTACTTCCAGGTGCCGGTCGCGTTTCCACAACGTCCCGCCAATTGGCGACCGCTTGGTGTGCAGCGCGAGGAGAACGATCCGACGACGACGTTCACCGCCGCGTTCTTGCCAAGCTCAGTGGTGGGGGCATCCGGCGGCCAGGCGCGCCTAGCGCTGCCGTTCGCGGCGGCGACCGACCAGGTTGTCTATACGTTGCCGGTAAGTGAAGCCGGGCTGTGGTCGCTGCTGGTGTTCACTCCTGGCAGTGCAGGCTTGTCGACGCAGGCGCCGCATGTCGTCGCCACCGCCGCCGGGTCGGCGCATGTGCGCGTCAATCAAACCCAGACGACGGCCGAGTGGCGCGAGGTGGCGACGCTGTGGCTGGCGGCGGGAACGACGACGGTGGCAGTGCGCGCGGTGCCAGGGCAAGCGGTGCTGGCGGATGCAGTTGGTCTGGTGCGTTCGCGCTGGCCCTCGGGAGCGATGGCGACGATCGGCACCGGCACGCCGGGCACCCTTGGCGGTTTGCAGATGGCGATGTGGGGGCGCAGTGGTCTCGGTGGCAGCCTGCGCCTGCAGGCTTCGCGCGCGGTCGCGGGCATGCCAACGGTGATCGGCATCGGCCTCACCGGCACCGTGATTCCACTGTTTGGCGGCACGCTCTACGTGGTGCCGGATGTTGTGCTCGGCGGTCTCGCCGACGCGCAAGGCATCGTCGAGACCGACGTCGTCATTCCGTTCGCGCCGAGCCTGCTCGGCACCGGTCTGTTCGCGCAGGGGCTGACCCTGGATGCGGCCGGTCCCGATGGCGTCAGTCTGTCGGCGGCCGTGGCGACGTCACTGCAGTAGACGCGCGGCTCAGGCCTTTGGCTTGGGCGGCGGCAGGTCGCGGGCCGGGCACTGCGACTGCCAGCCCTGACGCGCGTGCATGCCATCACAGAACGGCTTGTTGGCTGAATGCCCGCAGCGGCACAGCGAAACCACCGTTCGCCCAGCGAGGCCAAACTCTTTGCCGGTCGCGTCGCACAGGGTGATGTCGCCTTCGAGGCGAAGGGGGCCGTTGTCGTTGACTGTGATCTTGGTCATCGGCGCACGCTATCACGCGGGTTCTCGCGTTCCTCGATGGCCTTTTTGCTGTCGTGCAAGCGCACCGAGCAAACAGCTACGGAATGCAGCGCTCGATGGATGTCATGCGAGCGCCGCCGAGACTCCTTCTCGGAAGCTGGCGAAGCTAGCGGATTCACAGCGACTCGGTTCGATGAGCGCACCAAGGGTGCGAGCGACCTCGATCTTCGAGAGGCCGCCTTTGAAGTATCCGTGCTTCTGCAGGATGCGTTCGAAGGCCTCCCAGGTGCCTCCAGCGATTGCATCGGGATCGCGAAAGCCTTTTTTCCGTGCGATGTTAGTCGGCAATCGCTGGTAGGCAGACTGCACTGCCGCCCAGTCGCCGAAGTACCACGCTTCCAGTTCTTCGATGGCGATACGGTTCACGATCTGCCAGCTCTGGCCCCGAGCTTTGGACTTCGTTATCAGATGCGCACGGCCAGCAATCTGCTCGAGACGGCTCTTCAGTGCCAAGCAATCGTCGTCGTCACGATCGACGACTACGACGATCCTCCAGTCCTGCGGCAACCACGTCGCGTACGCACGAAGACGATCTTCGAGCTTGCCCAACAGGTCGCTCTTGCCTTGAAAGGGGTGGACATGGAAGGTGCGGTCAACTGGCAGCAGTCGAGGCAGGAACGTGCGCAGGAATGCCTCCATCGACGGTTCCTCCACAAGCAACTCCAGGTGCCGTGTCGTCACGCCTTGCTTCCCTTGCGCGGGATGGGAGCGCCCTGATTGACCAACGGGTCGCCCACGCCAAGCTGGCCCTCCATCCACAGGTGGCCGAGTAACGCTCCATGATTCACAAACGCAGTCACGCCATCGAGGTCCGAAACCCGTTTTGTCTGTGTGTGGCCCTTCTCGTCGCGCCACAGCACGCGAACCTCTTCAGGCCGCAGAGCGTTTAGGAAGAATGGCGAGTGTGAGGTGACGAGCAGTTGTGTGCGCTCCGTGGCGGCCCGGCATTCCTCGGCCAGTTCCGGCAAGAGGCGAGGGTGCAGGAAATTCTCAGGCTCCTCGACACCGATGAAGGGTGGTGGCGTCGGGTCGTAGAGCATCACCAGATAGGCGAGCATCTTCAGCGTGCCGTCAGAAGCGAATCGCGCCAGCACCGGGTGCGAGAACGGGGCGTCCTTGATCTGCAGCAAAAGTCGGCCGTCAGGCATGGTCTCCGCGAGGACTCGCTCAATGCGTGGCACGCGCTTGCGAAGCACCTCGAAGATCTTCTCAAGCCGCTGCGGGTGCTGTTCGGACAAGTGCTGGATGACGTTGGCGAGGTTGTCGCCGGTTCGGCTCAGCCGTTCCTGTGGTCCTGCTTCGGGTTGGCCGCGTGCACCGTCGGCCGAGAGATACGACACGTGCCAGCCAGTAATGAAGTCTCGCAAAGCCGCCACCCGGGGGTGCTCGGCAAACTGCCCCAGGGCGTTGACCGCGAGCAGATCGGGGCTCTTCAGTTGCACGTCGATCCGCTTGTCCTTCTCGTCCGGCAGTTCACCACTGACGGTGCGGCCGACGCCTCGCTTGTAGTCGAGAAAGCGGAATGGTTGCCCGTGGAGACCGCGTTTCCATCGCAGCCACTCCTCAACGACGACCGGCACGCCGCCTTCCTCGTCCACCGCGAGGTGGTACGTGATCAAGGGGTAGCCAGGTTCTCGGTACTTGATCTCGATCGAGACCGGTCCGTCGGCGTCGCGAGTCTTGAGTTCTTTGGCTCGTCCACGCTTGTCCCACGCGCGGCGCAATCCCAGCTCGAAACACTCCGCCAGGAACGCGAACACATCGAACACCGTCGACTTGCCGCTGCCATTCGGTCCGAGCAGCACGGTGAGCGGTGTTAGTTCTCTAAGCTCGACGTCGGCCAAAGCGCGGAAGTTCTGAACGCTTAGGTACTCGATGCGTGGTGGGCTGCTGGTCGCGGCCTTGGTCGTCTTCATGCGGTTCCTCAAGAGACTCGTGCGGCAGTCTGCACCATCAGCCTGCTGAAGATGAGCTTGGTCAAGGCGGTGGCCCGGCGGGGCAGAAGGTTGTAGTCGGCGGTTTCTATGTTGCCACGAGGTGCGTCGCCGCGCGGAGCACGATTCTTGAGGGCGGAGCAGAATGTTGATGAACGGCTAGACTGCCGCGCCGCCGTTGCCCTCGCCGCCCATCCACCATGTCGACCTTCCTTCGCCCGTTCGCGGTCTGCCTGCTCTTCGCCGCCTGCTCGGTGCCCTCACCCGACCAGACCAGCGACGTGCCCGTCGAGTATCCCAACGCCGCCGCCCTCTGGCGTCTGGGTCGCTACCTCGACGAACGCGGCGCCATTGCCCCACGGGCATGGCAGCACGCCCTCGCGCAGCGCGACCTGACCATCGCCGCCGCCGCCGTGCTGCCCGACGCGGGTGGCATCAGCCCGCTCGCTTGGACGCAGCGCGGTCCCGACAACGTCGCCGGGCGTTCGCGCGCCATCGCGATCGATCCGCGCAACACGCAGATTCTCTGGGTCGGCTCAGTCAGCGGCGGCCTTTGGAAGAGCGT
>CANEYR010000059.1 GCA_947444055.1 Planctomycetota bacterium | reverse complement strand
GAGGCTCGGTCACCCGCTCACTTCGCCGTGCGATACAGCAATTCGACGTCGGGATCGACCTGCACATTCTGCACCGCGCCCTTCTGCACCTGCTCGACGACGATCGCGCCTTCGCCAGGGGCGACCTGCAACTCGGGGCAGCCGATCCGGTCGAGCCATTGCGTGAATAACCAGTTGAGGCCAAAGCGTGATGTGGAGGAAAGGGAAGGAGCCAGCGGCTGCAGTCACGGAACGGGCGGCGCTGCTGCGGGTGGTAATGCGCCTGCGGCGGCGGCCGCGGAGGGGCACGAAACGGCAGGAGCAACCGGCTGGACGAGGGCGCGCGGGTGCGGCAGGATGGCGGAACGGGTTCCGGGTGGTCCGGGACCGCTGATTGGATCGCCTATGCGCACCGTCCAAGCGTTGCGCCACGGTCCTGTCAGTGTTTCCTTGCGGCTGCTCTGGTCGTTCGCAGAATGCTGCCGCGCATGAACCGAATGGCTGACCGATCCCCAGATCAAGACTGCCACCAGATTGCTCGACATCGCCGGGCGCCAGATCGGCGACTGCCTGCGCGGCTGTCATGAAGACGCGCCCGCGGGTTTGTGTCCTGGCCGGTCCGAACGGGGCCGGCAAGACCACTTCAGCGGCGCCGCTGGTGCGTGATCGGTGGGGCATCGTCACGTTCGTCAACGCCGACACCATCGCGCAGGGCTTGGCCGGCTTTGCCGCCGAGGCCGTGGCGGTTGCCGCGGGTCGGCTGATGCTGGCGCAACTCGACGCTCTCGCTGCCCAGCGCGTCGACTTCGCCTTCGAGACGACGCTTGCTTCGCGAACGTTCGTGCCGCGACTTCGGGCCCTCCGGTCAGCAGGCTACGAAGTGCTGCTCGTCTACCTGTGGTTGCCTTCGCCTGAGCTGGCACTGCTGCGTGTGCAGGAGCGTGTGCGCGCGGGCGGCCACGACGTTCCCGGCGCGACCGTGCGACGGCGGTTTCACCGGGGCCTCGCCAACTTCCACCGCCTGTACCGGCCGCTCGTCGACCGCTGGTGGTGCCTCGATGGCAGTTGCGTGCCGCCCGTGCTTGTCGCGGAGGGCGACCCGGCTACCGTCTCCGTGCTCGCTGCCGATACGTGGCAGCAGGTGTGTGCCCATGCAACGTGAACCTGACGATCTGAGTCGCGACGTGACCGAGGCCATTGCTTCGGGAGTTGAGCGGGCGCGCGCGATCCACAAGGCTCTGGGTCTGCCGATCGTCATCTGGCGCGACGGGCGTCCGCAGTGGGTTGACGCCGAAACGCTGGAGTCGGTGTTGCCGCCGCCGCCGCCGGTGGCGCGACCATGACTGCTCCGTTCCCCAGATCTCATGTCGCTGCCTTCTGACCCCATCCTGGATCGCCATGTGCGTCTGTGAGAGGCCTTGTCGCGTTCGATCCTCGATCTGCGGTAAACGGCGCGTGCGGCTGATTGCTTAGAAGCCGAACGTCACGCTGAGCGCATTTGACATGGTCAGGCCAAGCGGGGCGCCGGCGTCGAGCACCAGGGATTGGTAGCCGAGGTTGATCCCCACAAAGGACGGGTTGGTCGGCAGCGAGTAGACGACCGCGGTGGTGCCATTTGGGGTGGCGAGCGCGGCGGCCAGTCCGGTGAACGTGCCGAGGTCGAGATAGACCGTGCAGCCAGCGCCAAAGGGCAATGGGTTTGGCGACAGGCCAACACTACCGAACAGGAACGTGAACAGTCCCGGCGGCACTTGGCTGGTCGTCAGCGCGAAGCTGGCGTTGCCGAGGAAGGGTTCGTTGCTGCGCAGCGCGGGGGTCAGGTTGCCGGTACCGGTGCAACCCGTTCCAACAGCGATCGACAACGCTGCACTGTATTCATCGGCTCCGATGTCGAGGGCGGCGAGGCGGGCTTGCCCATCCGCATCGGTGGCGACGTTGGCGACGACGGTCGACGCCGCGCTGCAAGGCGAGGTCGCGGTGAGGTGGTAGTCGTTGGTGTTGATGTCGCGAAACTGCGGATCACTCGCCAAGGACGCCAAGTCGCGCAACGCCGTGGTTTGCCAATCGAGCAGTGTGGGTGCAATGGTGAGGCCACCAGCGCCCCAGCGTGCGAAGGGCCCGCCGCTGACGTCGAAGAAGCAGTTGCTATCGCAGATGGGCGGCACCAGCGAGGCGGCACCGGTCGGCGACTGGATGCGCAGCATCGGCGCCGCGGCATTCGCGACCTTGAAGAAGATGTTGTTGCTGACTTCGGCGTAGGGCAGCTCGGCCGCGCCCGAGGGATAGGCGCCGAGCACACAGAACGAACTGCCGACGCCGGTGTCGGCGAAGAACGTGTTGTGCACGATCCGTGTATTGGTCGAGCGTCGCGTCGTGATGTAGCCAAACCGGCCCGTGGTGTTGAAGCTGCCGGCGTTGGTCAACTGCAGTCGCCAGAACACACAGTTCTGCACCAGGGTGTTCACCGGCATCTGGGAATTGCCGTAGATCGTGACGCCAGTGCCGCCGCAATCGTGCAGCCGACAGCCGTCGAGGATCGGGTCGAAGGCGACGCCGTGCGTGGTCTCTGCATACAGCGAGACCGCGTCGTAGATCGCATTCTTGATCTCGATGCCTTGCAGGGTCACGTAGTCCGTGCCGCCCCAGAACACACCCATCGCGCGACCGGTGGCGTCGAACACCGGCAATTCGCCAGGAGCTGGCAGGAACGTCACGCGGTTGCTCGCGGAGGTGCCCATCCAGCTGCTCATCACCAGCACCGCCGTGTTGGGTGCGTACGGCCCGTTCGACGTGGCGAAGGAAGTCGCTTCGGTGTACGCCCCGGCATCGTCATACAGAAACATCAGCACTGGGCCGGCGACCCCTTGGGTGGCGAGCGCGGTTGTGGCGTCGAGCAAGCTCGCAAAGTTGGATGGGGAGGAAGGCCAAGCTGGGTTCACTGTGTAGGCGCCAGCCAATTGTGCGGGGATGGCGGCAGTCAAGGTGAGAACAGCGAGACAGAGTGTGGGCGCGGATTGCATGGCGGTCCTTTGGACGAGGTGAGTGGCGAAGGGTAGCGAGCTTTGCGGAGCCGTGCTGGAGCGCGTAGGGATTTGCACGACGCCACGCGGCGGTGATGCCGTGCAACGCAAAGCCAAGGGTCGCAGGCTAGATCGGGTTGGCGCCTCGGCCGACGCGCCCTACCGTCGGCACCATGGATTCCGTGACGCAGTTCGTGCTCGGTGCCAGTGTTGCCGCGGCGGTGCTCGGCCGTCGCACTGGCGCGTGGCGAGCGGTGCTGTGGGGCGGCGTGGTGGCGACGTTGCCCGACCTTGATGTGCTGTTTGATCACGGCGACGCCGTGTCCAACATGACCTGCCATCGGGCCGAGAGTCACTCGATCCTGTGGCTGACGTTGCTGTCGCCGTGGCTCGCGTGGGGGATCGCGACGGTGCATCGAGAACGGCACCTCTTCTTGCGTTGGTGGTGGGCGGTGTGGCTGGCGCTCATTACGCATGTGTTGCTGGATGCGATGACGATCTATGGCACCCAGATTGGGCTGCCGTTCACCACACATCCGTTCGCGGTTGGCAGTCTGTTTGTGATCGATCCGCTCTACACCGTGCCGTTGGCCTTCGGCGCCTTGATGTTTGCGCTGCGAAGGGATGGGCGGGGCGTGCGTTGGAACTGGAGTGGTCTCTTGCTGAGCACCATGTACGCGGCGTGGAGCGTGGTGGCGCAACAGTGGGCGACCGAGGCGGCGCTCGCCGCGTTGCGCGCGCGAGGCATCGAGGGCACGCGGTTGTGTGTGATGGCGGCGCCGTTGCAAACCATGCTGTGGCGGATTGTCGCGGTCGACGACCACCACGCTTACGAGGGGTTCTGGTCGGTGTGGGATGGCGAGCGTCCGGTCGCGTTGGCCACGATCGATCGCGGCGCGTCGTTGCGGCCGTTGTTGGCCGACAACTGGGCGTTTCTGCGATTGACTTGGTTCACGGGCGACTGCACCAAGATCGAGCGCGATGGCGACGGCGTGCGGGTCACCGATCTGCGGTTGGGGCAAGAGCCGTTCTATATGTTCTCGTTCGTGCTGGCGACGCTCGATGCGGAAGGCCGCGCCCAGCCCGTGTTGGCGCCGTCGCGCACGGGAGCCCGCATCGACATCGGGCGCGGCGTTGCTTGGGTGTGGTCTCGCATGTGGGGTGCCGAGGTGCCGACGCCGCGTTGATCCGGCGTGATTCCCACAGCACGGGTTCGGCGTGCTCCGTATCCTGCGCACCTTCCACGACAATGACGCCGCGCATGGTTCGATGTCTCGCCCTTTCGTTCGCCTCGTTCTTGCTCCCGCTCGCTGCCGCGTTGCCTGCCCAGGTCGACAAGCCGCAGGGCGCGCCGCCAAAGACGCCGCCCGCCAAGGCTGCCCACGTCTTCGAGAACGGCGAAGCGCAGGAAGTCGCAGCCTTCAAGTCGCGCCGAGACTGGGTCCGACACTTCTTGTGGGTCGAGGCGCCGTTCGATTCGGACGGCGACGGCAAGCCCGATCGCCTGCACGTCGATGTGACGCGCCCACAGCAAACGGATAGCGAAGGCTTGCAGGTGCCGGTGGTCTACGAGACGAGCCCGTACTTCGCGGGCACTGGGCCGATGAACCTCGACTACTACTGGGACGTGCACCAAGAAGTGGGCGCCGCGCCCGCGCCGCGCGCGGCCATGCAGCCGATCGCGTTTGGCAAGCAGCCCGGGATGATCACGCCGCCACAGAGGAACGGCGAGGCGAACCGTTGGTTGTCGCGCGGCTACGCGGTGGTGCGTTCGTGTTCCCCTGGCACCGGTTGGTCGCAAGGCTGTGCAACGATCGGTGGCCCCAATGAAGCGGCCGCCCCCAAAGCCGTGATCGATTGGCTGTGCGGTCGCGCCAAGGGTTTCACGACCTTGGACGGCAAGGAGGAAGTGAAGGCCGCGTGGTGCACGGGCAAGGTCGGCATGATCGGCACGTCCTACAACGGCACGCTGCCAGTCGCTGCCGCGACGACGGGTGTCGAGGGTCTTGCCGCGATCATCCCGATCGCACCCGCGACATCTTGGTACGGCTACTACCGCAGCAACGGACTCGTGCGCAGCCCCGGCGGCTATCCGGGCGAAGACATGGACGTGCTGTTCGACTTCGTGGCGAGCGGCGATCCGCAGCGTCGTGGCTGGTGCATTGAGAAGGTGCGCGATGTCGAATTGCGCTTGGGCATCGATCGCGTCAGCGGCGACTACAACGACTTCTGGGCGGCGCGCGACTACAGCAAGCAATTGAGTAACTGGAAGGCCGCCGCGTTGATGGCGCATGGCTTCAACGACTGGAACGTGATGCCCGAGCAGTCGGTCAGCATCTACGCCGCACTGAAGCAGAAGGGCGTGCCGTGCATGGCGTTCTTTCATCAATGGGGGCACATGGACAATGTGCCGTTCAAGCTGATGAACCGTTGGTTCACGCGGTTCCTGTTCGGCATCGACAATGGCGTCGAGCAGGACCCCAAGGCGTGGATCGTGCGGGAGAACGACAAGGCCAGTGCGCCGACGCCGTACGCCGACTACCCGCATCCGGACGCGGCGGCGGTGGTGTTGCATCCGCAAGCGGGAGGGCTCGGTGTGGGCGCGTTCGGCGACCAGGCTGGCCAGGGCAAGGAGACGTTGGTCGATGACGCGGAGCAATCGGGTGCGGTGCTGGCTGCTGCCGAGCAGTCGGAGCACCGACTGCTGTATGTGACGGCGCCGTTGACGGCGCCATTGCACTTGTCGGGCACCGCTCGGCTGCAGATCAAGTTGGCGGCGGACAAGCCGGCGACGAACTTGTCGGTGTGGCTGGTGTCGCTGCCGTGGACGAAGTCGCGCAAGCCGACCGATGACATCATCACGCGCGGTTGGGCTGACCCGCAGAACCGCCTGTCGCTGCGCGAGAGCAAGCCGCTGGTGCCGGGCGAGTTCGTTGAACTGGCGTTCGATCTGCAACCCGATGATCAGGTGATCGCGGTCGGCGAACGCATCGGGTTGATGATCTTCGCGAGCGATCAGGAGTTCACCTTGCGGCCGAAGGCGGGCACGAAGGTGACGATCGACCTGTCTGGCACGGCGCTGACGTTGCCGGTAGTGGGTGGTGGCGAGGCGTTCCGCAAGGCGTTCGCGCCCGAGTCGAAGCGTTGACATCGTCAGAACCCGTCCGTCTCATCCGTACATGACGGACGGCGTCGCGGGCATTCCAGGCCAGTCGGTGTTGGCCTCGCCGTTGGTTCACGCGGGTCGCGCCGGTGTGCAGATGCAGCTGGCCCGCCGCGATGGCAACGATGGCGGCGCCAGCCCGTTCGTTGTGCTGCACCAGGGCCGCTTTGCGCGCGTCTACCTAGCTGAAATCGTGGTCGACGGCGCTGCCGTGGTCGCCCGCTTCGCTTGGAAGGTGCGCGGCGACGAAGAAGCCGGGCGGCGCGCGGCGGGTCGGGTGCTGACGAACGGCCAGGTCGATGCGATGTGGGCGCAGGAACGGGCTTCGCTGGCGCGGGTGCAGGATGCGCACGTCGTGGCGGCGTTCGCAGCGCCCGCGGCCATGACGAGTTCGTTGCCGGTGTTTCACTGTCGGCGGACGGATCGCTTCTTCCATCCCGTGTCACCAAGCACCGGGTTGCCGCTGCGTGTGTGCCGCGATGACGAGCTGCTGACGGCCAACGGTTTGCCCCCGTATGCGCAGGACGTCGCCCGCTACCTGCACGATGGCACGCGTGGGGCTGTGACGTTCTACCGCGAACGATCGCCGCGCGCCGACGAACGGTTGCCGACGACGGCGCCGGTCCGCAGTGGGGCGCAGTGGATCGCCGACTTGCTGCCTTTGGTGCACGCCGATGCGAACGATGCCGCCGCCATCGCGGCGGCCGACGCCCTGCCATGTGTGCGCTGCCAGCACCGCGAGCAGTGTTTCCCGCGCGACGCGGCGGCGGGCGCACTGCCAGCCAGCCACGAATTGCATGCGGTGTCGTTCTACGACGTCGATGCGATCAGCCTCGCGCTGCACGACTTCGACTACGACGAAGCGTGCGTCCTGCTCGGCGGCGCGGACGTTCAGGACGTGGTGGCGGCGCGGGCGGTCGCTGGTACTGCAGCGGGCATCGCGATGGCCGCCGCCACGGCGTTGGCCGCGGATCGCCAATGGCTGTTTGCGCACGACCCGTCGCTGCGACTGCTCGAAGTGCTGCGCCAGAAGCTGTCCCTGTTCCTCGGTGTCTGTGCGGGGGTTGGTGCGGTGCACGCGACGGGGCGTCCGCACCTTGGGCTGGCTCCCTGCAACGTGCTGGTGTCGTGGCAAGGCAGTCGCGGGGCGCCGGCGCGTTGGCAGTTGCACGCGGCGGTGAATGACCTTGGCAGCGCCATGTTGGTCGATCTCGCGCCGAGTGGCGCGATGACGGACGGGGCACTCGGGATGTTGTTCGAGCCGGGGTTTGACGTCCGAGCCGATGCGAAGAGTCAGTCGTACCTGACGCCAACGGGACTCGGCAGCGAGACGTCAACCATCACCTTGCCCGTGGCGTGTTGGCAGACCGGCAGTCAGGACGATCTCGTGCGGTTCGTGGTCGAGGCGCAAGGAGCGGGGGTGCCGCGGGCGTTTGGTGCTGGCGACCTGGTGGTGGTGCAGCCGACCAGCGGCGGTGCGTCGCTGGTGGCGCGCATCGACGAAGTGCGACCGCGCGGGCTGTTGGCGAGTGCGCTGCTGAAGCCCTCGGATCCCTGTGCGCAATGGGACGGGCAACCGTTCGAGGCGCGCCTCACGTTCCATCGCCGCCTTGGCCCGGCTGCTGACTTGCACGCGCTCGGAATGCTGTTGTTGCGCACCCTGCTCGTCAACGACGAGCAGTCGATCGAGGACGTGGCGGCGTCGATGGCGAAGTGTTTGCGTCGCCTCGGGGACGAACCGACGGGTGTGCGCATGGAGGCGCGCCCGGCGGCCGAGCGCCTGCAGCAGTTGCTGGCGGCGCGTGATATGCGTGGTCGCTTCGAACCGCTCCAGCTGCTGCATCGCGCCAGCGACCGTGCGCAGCATCAGCAAGCGGTGGCGGCGGCGGTGCCCCAGATCGATCCGGCGATTTGGAGCGGTGTGTTGGTCGCCGTCGGCAAGTTGTTGGCCACGTGGTCGCCGTTCGCCTACGCCGAGTCGGCGGCGGCGAGCGCGTCGCTGCCACTGCAGGCGTTGGTGGGGGATCTGCAAGCGCTCGTGCGTCGCCTCGATGTCGAGTTGTTCCATGCGCGTGCGCGCGATGCGGCCATCGCGGTCACCGGCGCGGATGTCAGAACCCAACTGCTCGCCCAGTTGGCCAACACAGCGGCGGCGGGCGGAGCTCCGGCGGCACCGACGCCTGGGTTCCGGCTGCTGGTGCAGCGCGACGGCGACACCACCCAGCAGGACCTCGTCTACCAGGTCCAGCGGGTCACGATCGGGCGACGAGAAGGCGAGAACCTGCTGCGGCTCAACGACCCGATGGTGTCGTCGGCGCATGCCTTCATCGAGTGGAGCGAGGAAGGCTGGACGATCCAGGACTGCAACAGCACGAACGGCACCGAGGTCGACGGCATTCGCTTGCCGGGCGAAGTGGCGCAGCCACTGCAGCCGGGTAGCGTGGTGGTCATTCGTCCGTTTCGAATGACGTTCCAGCCGCTGGCCGTTGGCGCCGACGAGCCGGCTGCACCGGCAGCCGCGAGCGTGGCGGAACTGCTCGTGCAACTGCGTTCGGCGTTTGCGGCGCATGTGGGCGAGCCAGATTTGGAAGTGCACGCGGCTTTGCTGGAGGTGCTGCGCGCTGCGCGCGATGAGTTGTCCCCCGCGGCCTTGCTGGCAAGCTTGCAAGCGCTCGAGCCAGCGTCGTCGAGTGCTGCGAACATGGGTGACGGCGCCGCCGACTCGGTGCCGGCGGTGGCCGCCCGCGCGCTGGCGCAGTTGTCGCGCTCGCTGTTGGGGCCACAGGAACTGGCGACCGGCGAGCAGGTGCAGCAGTTCGTCGGCAAGCTCGGTCGCTTCGTCGAGAGCACGTTGCAATGGCTCGAGCGCATGCTCGAAATGAAGCGCACTCTCGGCAAGCAGCTCGACCTCGGCATTGCGAGCACCGGTGCTGGTCGACCCGCGGTGCGCACGCCCGCCGAGCTGCGTGCCCTCGTCTTGGGCTGGTCTGAGGACACGCCGGCAGCGGATGCATCGGCGTGGTTCCTCGGCAAGTTCTACGACGACGTCGTGGCGATCGTGCTCGGACTGCTGCGCGCCAACCTGCAAACGCGCCGCAGTGTGCGCGAGCGCCTCGATCCTGTGCGCTTGGTCGAGGCCGCCAGTCGTGAGGCCAAGCTTCGCCTTTTGGTGCAAGCGTCGGCGAGCTCCGCCCTCTGGAAGATGTACGTGCAGGCCTTCCTCGAGGTCACCGCGGGGGCCGAGCCGGATGCGCAGTTGGAACAGCTGCTGCAGCGGGCGCAACAGGAACGGGCGGCGCGGCTGTAGCAGCGATGCGCGGCGATGGCGCTGGCCCTCAGCTCGCCGCGGGCACCTTATGCACGGAGAGCAGCCCGATCATCATCGACGAACGCGCTCAACTGGATCGCAACCAGTGGAACCGCTCGATTCAGCAGGCGGATGACGTTGAAGAACCTCGCGGTGATCTCCTCTGCAACGATGACCGCACGGTGCTCACATGATCACCGGAGGGTCGGCCCAACGTCTTTGACCATCAGCCGCGATCGCCCGCTCGGGGGCGATCCTCGGCTGCGCCGTGTTGGGCCGCCCTAGTGGGTGCGCTCGAACTAGTCGGCTCGGACACTCTCCGCGCCGACAGGGACACATGCTGACGTCCGCTGTCCGCCTCCAGTTGCCGCAAGGCGGTGAAGATAGCGTCGATGTCGTAGTCGTGTTTCCTCGCAAGCTCGTCGCGAAAAGCGCGAACCTCGTCGACAATCAGATCGTGGGTCATGTCCCTTCCTGAAGGGTCAGCTCCTCGGGCGTGCAAATGATGGGCGGCTGGAAGCCGCTCTCTCGACAAACGGCCTCGATGCGCGGCCGCATCGTGGCATTCGCGATGTGAGTGCAGTTCCATGTCAACAGGAACTCGAGCCCGTGAACGGTGGCGATCGCCACATGTGCGGCGTCAATCGCTGCCTTCTCGGGCATGACGGCAGCTTTCAGCAAAGCCGTGGCTAGCGTCTGGGCGTCGTGGGTCGCCGACAGGACTCGAAGTCCCTCGGTGGCTCCGAGGCGCCGTGCCGCCGCCGCGGGATCACCCTTGCGCACCTCAGCGAGGACCGCTTCTGAAACGAACAGGTCGAAGCGGTCCCGACGCCCCCACCACTCGACGGTGAGCTGCTGGTGCGCAGTCTGCACGAGGTCCCGGCTCGGCAGGGCCGTCAGATAGCTCAGGATCGAAGTTTCGACGTAGACGCGCGGCTTCATGGGGCACCATCGCGCGGGGCACGCTGCCACCGCAATTCGAGTGTAGCAGCCCCACAGCCGGCGCGCCCAGACGGCAGGTAGTGAATCGCTGCTCGGGGTCGGCCGGTCTGCCGATGCCGCGCGTCCTGACGCTGGAGGTAGCCCACTTCATCCCCCGACGGCGGTTCGATCAGACGTCCCCGGCCGGCCCGTTCTGCGGGTGTTTGGCTGCTTCCTCGCCCAAGTCATACTTCGACGGGCCAACAGTCCGTCAGGCCAGCGGCGTGGCATGATGTAGGCTCCTTCTTCGCGTCCGCCCATGAACCCGACCGATCCGAACGCCGCCCCGAACCCTGAGCAGCCAGTCGACCCGGCAAGCATCGGTGGCACTGAGTTTCTTGTGCGCGAGGTCGTGCACGGTGAGGCCACCAAGGCCTGGAACGCGCTCTCCGAGAAGATCCTCTACTACTTGCGCACGCGCTTTGGCCACAGCTCGTTCCCAAACGGCGTCGAGTTTCACGACTTCGTCAGCGACGCGATGCTCAAGATCCTGACGTCGATCGAGACGTTCGAGTACCGCGGCAAGGATTCATTCTGGAAGTGGGTGCAGACGTTGGCGGGCAACCTGTGGCGCGACTTCTGGCGTCGCCATGAGCGCGACCGCAAGCTCGGCTTGCTCGGGCGCGGCGATCATGACAGCGGCGGCGATTCGCGGCCGCCATCGGCGACCGAGGTCGCTCCCTTCAAGGGCGAGACGCCGACCCAGATCGTTCGCTTCCGCGAGCTCGAACGAGCGGAGCAAGAGTGTGTCGCCAAGCTGCCCAAGCACTTCCACGACGTCTATGTGCTGCGTCGCCAGAACGAGCTGTCGTTCGCCGAGATTCGTGAACGCACCGGCATCGACAACGAAGCGACGCTGCGCAGCCACTACATGCGCGCCCGCGATCGCATTCGCGAGTGCCTCGGCAGCAAGCTCGACGAGATCGGCACGAAGATCCAGGGCTGGCAGTGATCCAGGGCTGGCCGTGACCGCGCAGGCCGTTGGCCCGCAAGCGCCTCACATGTTGCGGCGATACTGACCGCCGACCTGATACAGCGCGGCCGACATCTGCCCCAGCGAGCAGACTTTGGCGGCGTCCATCAGGCTCGCGAACACGTTGCCTGAACGCAGCGCCTCTTGTCGCAAGCGCACCAACGCGGCCTCTGCCGTCGCCTGCTCGGTGCGTCGACACAGTGACAGCCCGTCGATTTGCGCCAGCTTCTCGTCCTCCGTGCTGCGCATGACTTCGCGCACGACTTGGATCGGTGAACCGTCGCGGCCGAGGAACGTGTTGACGCCGACGATCGGCAGCTCGCCGTTGGCCTTCTTGGCCTCGTAGTGCATCGACTCGTCCTGAATCTTGCCGCGCTGGTACATCGTCTCCATCGCACCCAGCACGCCGCCGCGCTCCGACAGCCGCAGGAACTCTTCGTAGACCGCTTCTTCGACGAGATCGGTCAGCTCTTCGATCAGGAACGAACCCTGCAGCGGGTTCTCGTTCTTCGCCTGGCCCAGCTCCTTGTTGATGATCAGCTGGATCGCCATCGCGCGCCGCACCGACTGCTCGGTCGGGGTCGTGATCGCTTCGTCGTAGGCGTTCGTATGCAGCGAGTTGCAGTTGTCGTAGATGGCGTAGAGAGCCTGCAGCGTCGTCCGGATGTCGTTGAAGTCGATCTCCTGCGCGTGCAGGGAACGACCTGACGTCTGGATGTGGTACTTCAGCATCTGGCTGCGCTCGTTGCCGCCGTACTTGTGCTTGATCGCCTTGGCCCAGATGCGGCGGGCGACGCGGCCGATCACCGCGTATTCGGGATCGGTGCCGTTGCTGAAGAAGAAGCTGAGGTTGGGCGCGAACTCGTCGATGTTCAGGCCGCGCGACAGGTAGTACTCGACGTAGGTGAAGCCGTTCGACAGCGTGAACGCGAGCTGCGTGATCGGGTTGGCGCCGGCCTCGGCGATGTGGTAGCCCGAGATCGACACCGAGTAGAAGTTGCGCACGCCGTTCTCGGTGAAGAACTGCTGCACGTCGCCCATCATGCGCAAGGCGAACTCGGTGCTGAAGATGCAGGTGTTCTGCGCCTGGTCTTCTTTCAGGATGTCAGCCTGCACGGTGCCGCGCACGGTCGTCAGCGTCTCGGCGCGGATCTTGGCGTAGACGTCGGCGGGTACCACTTGGTCGCCAGTGATGCCCAGCAGCAAGGTGCCGAGCCCGTTGTGGCCTTGGGGCAGTTCGGCGCGATACCGCGGACGCGCGGCGCCACGTTGGCGATAGATCGCGTCGATCTGCGCGTTGGCCGCCTCGACCTGGCCGTTCGCCGCGAGCCAGTGTTCGCATTGCTGGTCGATGGCGGCGTTGAGGAAGAACGCGAGCAGCATCGGGGCCGGACCGTTGATCGTCATCGACACCGACGTCACCGGGTCGCACAGGTCAAAACCCGAATAGAGGCGCTTGGCGTCGTCCAGCGTGCAGATCGACACGCCGGCATTGCCGACCTTGCCGAAGATGTCTGGCCGCACTGCCGGGTCTTCCCCGTAGAGCGTCACGCTGTCGAACGCGGTCGACAAGCGCTTGTAGGGCTGGCCGTGGGACAGGTAGTGGAAGCGCAGGTTGGTGCGCTCGGGGCCGCCTTCCCCGGCGAACATGCGCGTCGGGTCTTCGCCAGCGCGCTTGAACGGATAGACGCCCGCTGCGAACGGGAAGCGGCCCGGCACGTTCTCTTGCAGCAGCCAGCGCAAGCGGTCGCCGTAGGAGCGGAACTTCGGCAGCGCCACCTTGGGGATCGGCAGGCCCGACAAAGACTGCGTGTGGTTCTGCACGCGCACGTCGCGATCGCGCACGCGGAAGACGTAGTGCTCGGCGGTGAAGTCACGAACCAGGTCGTCCCACGTCGTCAGCAGATCGCGGCAGGGAGCCGCCAGCCGTTGCCAAGCGTTCGCGAGCTCTTGCTGGACCGCGGTGCGGCCAGCACTCGCACTCTCCGGCAGCGCCTTGCTCGCGCCTTCGAGCACATAACACGCTTCCGCGAGTTCGGCCTGCTCTAGCGCCCACTGGTTGTAGCGGCGGTTGCTCTCGACGATCTCCGCGAGGTAGCGCACACGATCGTTGGGGATCACGTGCGTGGTCTCGGGGTCGCCGCAGTTCAGCTCTTGGGTGCTGTGGAATTGGCCAGGCCGAATGGCCGCCAGCGCGGTGCTGACGGCGCGGTAGAAGCGATTGGTGCCAGGATCCCCGAACGTCGCCGCCATGGTGCCGTAGACCGGCATCTGGTCGGGCGGCTGGTTGAAGGCCTTCTTGTTGCGCTGGTACTGCTTCTTCACGTCGCGCAGGGCATCGCGCGCCCCGCGCCGATCAAACTTGTTGATCGCGACCAAGTCCGCGTAGTCCAGCATGTCGATCTTCTCGAGCTGGCTTTGGGCGCCGAACTCCGGCGTCATCACGTAGAGCGAGACGTCGGCGTGTTCGACGATCTCGGTGTCGCTCTGGCCGATGCCGCTGCTCTCGAGCAGGATCAAATCGAAGTTGGCGAGCTTGAGCACCGCCAACGCATCGAGCACCGACTCCGACAGAGCCATGTTGGCGCGCCGCGTTGCCATCGAACGCACGAACACTCGCGGGTCGGAGGCCGCGTTCATGCGAATGCGATCGCCGAGCAAGGCGCCGCCGGTCTTCTTGCGGGTCGGGTCAACGCACAGCACAGCGACGTGTAGCTGCGGGAAGTCGAGCAGGAAGCGGCGCAGCAGTTCGTCGATCAGCGAGCTCTTGCCAGCACCGCCGGTGCCAGTGATGCCAAGCACCGGGGCCGCGTTCGTCAGTTTGGCGGTGCGTTCGCGCAGGTCTTGGCGATGGCGTTCGGGATAGCTCTCGACCAGGGTGATCGCTTTGGCGAGGGCGCGCGGCTCGGTGCGCGACAAGGTCGGCAGCGCCTCTTCGGCATGCACCGTCGCGAAGTCGCAGCGCGCGAGCATGTCGTCGATCATGCCTTGCAGACCGAGCGCACGGCCGTCATCGGGCGAGTAGATGCGCGTGATGCCGTAGTCGTGCAGGGCGCGCACTTCCTCGGGCAGGATCACGCCGCCGCCGCCGCCGAAGATGCGAACGTGGCCGGCGCCGCGTTCCCGCAACATGTCGAGCATGTAGCGGAAGAACTCGTTGTGGCCGCCTTGGTAGGACGTGACGGCGATGCCCTGCGCGTCTTCGTGGATCGCCGCGTCGACGATCTCTTGCACCGATCGGTTGTGACCGAGGTGCACCACTTCGGCGCCCGAGGCCTGCGCGATGCGGCGGAAGATGTGGATCGCTGCGTCGTGGCCGTCGAACAAGCTGGTCGCGGTGACCAGTCGGATCTTGTGGTGCGGTTCGAACGGCTGTTGCGGCTTGATCACGTGGCTCGTCGCCGGGGATGCAGTCGCCGTGGTCTTAGAGGCCGATGACGATGCAGGGGCCGGTGACGATGCAGAGGCCACGGAGTCTGCACTATTCCGTGGGTGCGCTCTCTTCGGAGAGCTGCGAATAGTGCTGGGCGACGATCTTCCAGACGTCGCTCAGGCGGCACAGCGAGAAGGTGCAGCGCCCGGTCTGGTCGTGGTTGCGGCCTTCGGGGTCGACCTGGCTGAGCTTCCAGCCGCCGACCACGGTGGCGAACTGATCATCGAAGATCTGGAAGTCCAAGTCCTTGAGTTCCAGCTTCACCGATTCGAGGTAGCGAAACTCTTGGTCCAGAACTTCTTCGAACTCACCCCAGCCGCGATCGCGACGGCCGGACGCGTCGAGGTTCTGGAAGCGCTTGTCCGTCCAGTAGTGCGAACGGAAGGTCTTCAAATCCCGGCTGTTGAACGCCTGCCGCATGCTGCGGAAGAAGTCGTCCAGTTCCTTCAGGCTTTCGACGCTCATGAGCTGCATTCGTCTGTGGGCGGACGGGAGATCGGGAGCGTTTGCGGCCCGAGGGTCGCAGTCGCCACCAGCGAGTGCTCTAGTTACCGCGCGAGGTGTCTGTAAAGAGGCTCTTTGGCCAACTCGTAGACGACTTTGCCATTCACGATGGCGGTCGTTACGAAGGTGGCATAGTGCAACGGATCCCCTTGCAGAATCAAGACGTCGGCGTCCTTGCCTGCTTCGAGCGAGCCGATTCGGCGGTCGACACCGAGTATCTTGGCGGCGTCCAAGGTCAGGGTGCGTAGGGCTTTGCGGTTGTCGAGGCCACCGCGAACGGCGAACGCCGCGTCGAGGTGAGGGGTGTTCAGGTCTTGGCCCATGATGCCGCCGGTGCCCACGCCCGCACCGCCAAACATGCCAACCGGGCAGGTGACGGCGACGGGCACCCCGGCATTGGCCAGGATCGCGGCCGTGGCCAGGTTGCTGCCGGTGCGGTCCGGATCCTGGGGGTCAGCGGGAATGCGATCGCGCGGGCTCAGCATCACCATCGAGTTGGTGGCGGCGATTTCCGCGGCCACGAGCCACGCGCTGGTCGGTTTCTGCAGCACGACACCGCGGCCAATCAGCGTCGCGATCTCCAGAGCTTGGCGAATGGCGTCGACGTCGGTGGCCGTGCGCGTGGTCGGGCTGCCCCGGCGACCGCCACCACCGAACGGATTGAAGCCGCCGCTGCCAGTGACCGAGATCCACAACTGCGCTTGCCCGCGCATCACGGCGATCAACTTCTCGGCGCCCGCTGGCGGCTGCGGTTCCTTGGCGTTGGCGTCGGCGGCCTTCGTTTTGGGAAACTCGTCGAGCGCCTTCAGGTACTCGCGCACCTTCTTGACGGTGTCTTCGAACTTCTCGCGGTCGGCCAGGCTCAGCGGAGCCGCCATGCCGACGACCGAGTCCTCTTGCAGCACCATGCCCTTGACGTCGCCGTAGGCGAGCTTGATGACGGCGTTGCCGCCAGCTGGCATGGCGCCACCGCTGGCTGAGCCCGCCAGGAACGACGTGACGCCAGCGGCCAAGCCTTGCTTGATCTCGGGATCGAAGGGATTGACGGAGTCGGCGAACGGCGCCCCGCGGCCGGCCCCCATGCCGTAGCCCTGCACGCAGACGAAGCCCGGGCTGACCACCTTGCCCTTGGCGTCGATCACGGTCGTGCCTTCCGGCAGCGTCAGGTTGTGACCGACGGCTTCGATCTTGTCGTCGGCGAGCAACACGGTCGCCCCGGTGAGCCGCTGGCCGGTGCCGAGGTAAACGTCACCGCCGACGATCGCCAAGTAGGCCTTCGGCTTCTTGTCGGTCTCCGCCGGCTTGACCTCGGGCGTGGCCACCGCTGGTTGCGGACCAAGGTCTGGGCGTTGGCCGCGACGGCCGCGACCCTGGGCTGGCAACTCGAACGTGGCCAGCAGAGCGGTGGCGATGGAGAGCAGGTAGAGCGTGCGCATGGGTCGGGTCCTGATCACAGTTGTGGCGGCACTTCGATGCCCAAAAGCCAGACAGATTCGAGTTGCCCACTCGGCGACAGCGGGTCCGCGGAGAACACCAAGAGGTCGGCATCCTTGCCAACTTCGAGCGAACCAGCCTGCTTGTCGATGCCGAGCATCTTGGCGGGTGTCAGCGTCACGGCGCGCAAAGCGACCTCGGCGGGAAGGCCATGGCGCACCATGTCCATCAGCCGGAAGAACAGCATGCGCACGGTGCCGGTGTTGTCGCCGATCAAGAACCCGACCTCGATGCCGGCTTCGTGGAGGTCCTTGGCGGGGTGCGTGAGGTAGCGCGTGCGCGGCCGCACCGACAGGTCGGGCGGCAGCAGCACCGCGCACTTCCATGCCTTCACCTGTTCGAGCACGACGTCGAGGTTGCCTGACAGCGGGTCGTGGCGCTGCACCGCGACGGCGCGCGGGAACGTGACTTTGTCATCGACCGCTTGTTGCCAGTGCAGCAGGTCCGCGGCCGAGTCGATCTGCACGATGGCGCGGCGCTTGCCTTCGAGCAGGTCGGCGAGCACTTCGAGGTGGGGGTCCTTCGGCGTTTCCTTGCGCGGCGCCGCCGCTGGCTCTGCAGGTGCCGCCGGCGGCGTGTCCTTCTTGTCTTCGGGCTTCGGCTTCGGCTCCGGCTTTGGCTCTGGCTTCGGCTCTGGTTTTGGTTCCGGCTTCGGTTCCGGCTTCGGGGGCTCGTTGCCCTTCGGTGGTTCGGGCTTGGTCTCCGGCGGCTTCGCGTCCGCGGGCTTGGTCTCGGCCGTCGGTGCAGGAGGCGCTGGCTTCTCGGGCGGCTTCTTACGTTCCTCGACCAGCTTCTGGGCCTTCTCGAACGTCTCCTTCAGCAGCTTCTTGGTGCCGCCGTCGCGCACCATGCTGACCATGACGAACGCATCGTCGTCGCGCGTCAGTTGCTCGACCGTCTTGCCGTCAGGCCGCAGCACGGCGCCAAGCCCGGGGAAACCGCCACCGACCGGCGTCAGTGCCAGCGACGTGATGCCGACCCGCAGCAGCTCGCCAAACACCGGTTGCTTCGGGTAGAGGCCATCGACCACCTTGGTCGCCGCCTTGTTGGCGGTGCCGCCGCCGCTTGGCGCCGGCATCGGGAAATCGCCGCGACCACCGCGACGACCACCACCCTGCGGCATCTCGCCGCGCGGCTGCGCTTGCCCGGCAAGGCCCGCACGCGACCAGGCGCTGACGAGGCCCGGCATGATCGTCTTGCCGGCCGCGTCGATCACGCGCGCCCCAGGTGGCACGACGACCTCGGCGCCGAGCGCTTCGATCTTGCCGTTCTTCACGACCAGCGTGCCGCGTTCGATCACGGCTCCGGCAATTGTGACGAGGCGCGCATTGGTGAACGCAATCGGCCGCGCATCCTGGGCGGCGGCGGTGGTCGTTGCGGCGAGTGCCAGCAACGCGGCGAGGTGGGTTGTTCGCATGCTCATCGCACGTCTCCGAGTCGGTGAACGAGAGTTCCTTCGATGTAGACAGCCAGCGGCGCAAAGCGCGGGTCGAGCGGGTCGCCCATGGTGACTTGAAAGTCGGCGTCCTTGCCAACCGCCAGCGAGCCAACGCGATCGCCGATGCCGATCTGGCGCGCCGGCACGATGGTCAGCGCTTGCAGCGCGGCTTCGTAGGGAAGGCCAAGACGGATCGCCATCGCCGCCTGCACTTGCAGTTCTTCGGCGGCGACCACGGGCGCGTCGGTGTTGATCGACAGGTCGCGGCAGCCGGCGTTCCAGTAGGCGAGGCAGGTGCCTTGCACGCAGCCGTAGCGGTCGAACTCGTACATGCGCGGCCCCAGGTTGAGCGGCGTCTTGCGTTTAGCGAGCGCTTCGGCGGCCAGCCAGCCATCGAAGCAGCCGTGCGACAGCACCATGTTGACCGGGAACACGTCCTGGAACATGCGCGAGGTCGCGATGCAGTCGCGGGTGCCAGCGGTGTGGATGAGCACCGGCACTTCCTTGGCGAAGACGGCGCGCAGCTGCTCGAGCGCCGGCTCGAACTTGGGTTGCTTGCCAGTGCCTGCCTTGAACTCGCGCCACGCCTTCTCGTACGCCTGGCCACGCTGCAGCAACTGCGTCAGCAGATCGCTGCTGCCCATGCGCGACAGCCCGAGGTCGCCGCTGCCGCGTTCGGGATTGAAGCCTTGCGCCACCTTCATGGCGCCGAGCTTGCGGATCACCATGGCATCGAGTGAGCGGCCGTGGCGCATCTTCAAGAGCACGCCGAAGCCACCGATGTTGGTGCCTGAGCCCGGAATGAACAGCGTCGTGGTGACGCCGCCGGCGGCCGTGCGCCGGATCGCTTCGTCGGATGGCTTGACGACGTCGAGCGTGCGCAGCTCGGCGTTCAACGGCATCGTCATGTCGTTGATGTCGCCGCCACCGCCACTGACGTGGTGGTGCAGGTCGACGAAACCAGGGCACAGCCAATGGTCGCCGTGGTCGACGACCTTGGCGCCCGCGGGGATCGCGATCAGCGCCCGCGGGCCCATCGCGACGATCTTGCCCTTCTCTTCGATCAGCGTGGCGTGATCCATCGGCGCGCCGTCGGCCGGCACGATGCGGGCAGCGAGGTGGGCGGTGGCCTGGGCAGCCGCACTCACACACGCGAGTGCGAGCACGAGGCAACTTGAAGTGAAGGGCAGGAAGTTCACGGCGTGAGGAAGCGGTGCATCACCAGACCGGACGCGACGGATCGCGGCGGTAACAGATGGTGCCATTGATCACCATCAGCTCGACGTGCGAGCGTGGATCGACGGGGTCGCCGCTCCAGATGCCGAGGTCGGCGTCCTTGCCAACTTCGAGCGAACCGACTCGGTGCTCGATGCCGGCGAAGCGGGCGTTGTTGATCGTCAGCGCGCGCAGGGCGACTTCGTGGGGCAGGCCGAGGCGCACGCCGATGGCGGCTTGCACGGGCAGTTGTTCTTCGGGAACGACGGGCGAGTCGGTGTTGACGCCGATGCCATCGCGACCGACACCGGCCACCGGATCGAGCCAGTGGTAGTACTTGCCACCGTCGTGCCAGGTCTGCATCAGGCCGAGGAACTGCGAGGTGGCGCGATCGAAGTGGTAGTTGCGCGGCCCGGCGGCGATCGCCATGCCCGATTCGTAGGCGTTGCCACTGAGTCGGTAGGCGTCGAATTCCCCGTGCACGACGACCGTCCACAGGCCCATCTCGTGGCGCAGCATCTGCAGCGTCTGCAGCACGACCTGGTAGATCTGCGTGTGCACCGAGACCAGGTACTCCTGGCGGAAGAGGCCGCGCAGCAGTTCGAGCGTCGGGTCGAGCTTCGGCTTGTCGGCTTTGCCCTGCTGCCACAGTTCGTGCTGCTCCCAGTAGCGCTTGCCGGCGAGCAGGGTCATGCGGATGCCCTCGCTCATGCCCATCATGTCGGTGCCGAGATCGCCGCTGCCGCGTTCGGGATTGCCCGCTTGCGCGATCTTCAAGCTGCCGGGAAAGCGCACGAGGGCTTCTTCTGGCGAACGGCCCCACGTCTTGGTCAGCGTGCCAAAGCCGCCCATGTTCGAGCCCGAGCCCGGAATGTAGAGCGCCGTGCTGATGCCGCCGGCGCGTGCCGTGCGGATCTGATCGTGCTCCATGCTGATCAGGTCGAGCGTGCGAAACTCGGGGTTGGTCGGATGGACGGTGTCGTTGAGGTCGAAGGTCTCACTCGCGATGTGGCAGTGCATCTCGATGAAGCCCGGCAGCAGCGTGGCGTCGCCGCAGTCGATCAGTTCGTAGCCCGCGGGAATGGCGAGGTCCTTGGCGCGGCCGATCGCTTCGATCAAGCCGTTCTTGGTGATGACGAGGCCGTCGACGATGGGGGCTGCCGTGATCGGCAACACCTTGGCGGCGCGGAACGCATAGCCAGGGCTCGGCAAGCCACGCGGGCCCCACTTGGCGACTTGGTAGTCCTTCTCGCTGGTCGGGCGGCGCGGCCGCCAGATCTCGAAGGGCTTTTGCGGTGCCTTCGGGGCGATGATCGCCGCGGGCGTGGTCGGCGTGGCCGCGGGTTCTTGGGCGATGGCGGTCGTCGCGAGCGCGACGGCCAGTCCGACGGCGACAGCGACGGCAGGCAGCGAGTGCGACTTCATTGCTTGCCCTCTCGACGATCGACCACGACTTGGCCATTGCAGACAACGAGCAGCACACGACTCTGCGGTTCGAACGGGTTGCCCGAGAACACCACGAGATCGCCGTCCTTGCCCTTGGCGAGCGAGCCGATGCGATCGTCGATGTGGAACGCGCGCGCCGTCGCCGACGTCAGTGAGGCCAGCGCATCGGTCGGGCTCAAGCCGTAGCGCACCGAGTAGGCGACGTGCAGCGGCAGGTGCTTGGTGCCAGCGCAATCGCCGCTGCCGAAGATGACCGGCAGGTCCATGTCAGACAGCGTGGACGCACTGTTGCGCAGCACGCCCTTCTCTTCGCTGACGGTCTCCGGACCGACCAGGATCGTCGGCTTCTTGCCCTGCAAGAACGACGCGTCGTCGAGCAGGTCTTCGACGCCTTGCAGCACGTAGGGAACCTGTTCCTTCTCCATCAACTCGATGACGTCGCGAATGGCGGTGCCGCGGTTGACGCGCACGACCAACGCGGCGCGCCGTTCGATCGCCGCGCGCATGGGCTCCTGTGCGGCCTCGACCTTCGGCGCCTTGGGCTTGCCGCTTTCATCGGGCTTCGCAGTGGCGCGGCGCGGTGCGGGAGTCGCCACCGTCGACGTCTTGCTGGTGCGCTTGCCGGTGACGTCCTGTTCGCCCATCGGACCGAGCGCGATCTTGCCGGTCATGGTGTCGCCCTGCACCACAGCGTCGAGCGTGGCGTCGCCACCGACCCCGCGGAACTCAAGCTTGAGCTTGCCGCCTTCGAACGAGCCGGACGCGATCGGGCGCGCGGGAATGTCGCGGCCGCTGAACGTGATCTTGATGGTGCCAGTGACCACGGTGCCGTCACGCTTGAGGTCGAGCGTGACTTTCAGTTGGATCTGGCCCTGGATGTTGAGGTCGGCTTCCCAGATGCCGGTGACCGGATCGTCGGGGGCTGCCACGGGTGCAGGCGCTGCTGGCGGCGTCTCCGCTGCGGGTGCTGGGGTCGGTGCGGCCTCAGCTTTCTTGCCTTGCCACTCAGCGAGGTCCTTCTCGTACTTGCGCCAAGTCTCGACGTACTGCTTGCCCCGGTTGATCTGTTCGGCGAGCGAACGGATCGCGTCAGGCCCGATCGCGTCGTGCGCCAGGCGCAATCCGACGATCGCGCTGACCGTCATGTGCTCCTGGTCCTTGGCGCCGGTCTTGATCGCCGCGATGCGGCCCGACACCGGACCGCCGTCCTTGCCGGCGACCAGCAACGTCGTGATGCCTTCTTGCAGAGCCGCTTGGAACATCGGGTCGTCGAACGCGATCGCTTCGTGCAGCGCCTGGCCAGCTTCGCCCGGCGGCACTGGCGTGCCTTCGCCAGCGAGGCCGAGGTGCGAGAAGGCATCGACGAAGCCCGGGGTGACGACGCCGTCGGGAAGGTCGATGACCTGCGACCCGTACGGAATGGCGAGGTCTTCGCCGACGCCTTTGATGCGACCGTCCTGCATCAGCACCACACCGTTGCGCCACACGTGGCCGTGGCCGTCGTGCACACGCCCGGCGCGAATGGCGAGCGCTTGGCTGCTCGCCTTGCGCGCGTAGACGCGGTTGCCGTCGATCCAAGTCTGTTCGACCATGGTGCCGACCGCGAGCGGCTCGCCGCTCAGCACGACGAAGTCGGCGTCCATGCCCTTCGTGAGACTGCCGACGCGACCCTCGACGCCGAGGATCTTGGCGGCATCGCTGCCGATGGCGCGCAGCGCGTTCGCCGTTGGCAAGCCGTGGCGAACGGCGATCGCGACCGCCATCAAGTAGTCGCGCAGCGGCACGTCGGCAGCGGGGCCGATGCCGAGCACGATGCCCGCGGCGGCGGCGCGCGCTGGCGCCTCAGGGCGCGACGGCGGCGTCTTCACCAGCCGGTCTTCACCGCCTGGATTGCTACGGCCAAAGCGAATGGGCACGCGGAACGTCGCCATCACCTTCTGCGTCGCGGCCTGCGTTGCCAGGTCGGCGATCTCCTGCGGATCCTCTAGCACCATGCGCACACCCAGCTCTTGCTGCAGTTGCAGCGCGCGGCGGATGTCGTTGGCGAGGAAGGCGCCCGCGCGCAGCGGGAGCTTGCCGGCGATGACGTCGGCGAGCGGCCGTTCGTCGTAGCGGTTCTCGCTAAAGCCTTCGCCAGCCGGCGCCTTGTTGGCATCCGTGGCGGACGCGAACGCGGCGCGCAGTTCGGCCAGCACACTGATGCGACTGGTCGGCGTCTGGATGCGGGCTGGCAGCAGCGGGTCTTCGTCGGTTGGGTGCGCGGTCGGTTCGAACACGCGCGGCGCGTTGAGGGCGCCTTCGCCGAAGTTGACGCGCAGGTTGGCGCTGTCGACCAGAACGCGCTCGACGAGGTCGGCGCCGGCCAGCTTGACGACGGCACCTTGGCCCGAGACGAGCCGTTGGCGACTCGGCGATAGGTAGGCCGTGGTGACGCCGCCTTGCAGCGCTTGCACCCAGCTGCGCTCGAAGTCGAACTGATCGAGCGCCATGGCGTTCGGCGTCAGTTGGTAGTCGGAGTCGACCGAGTTCGCGAGGTCACTGTCGACGGCGACGATGCCGGGCATCACGACGCGCGTGCTGGCGTCGACCACGGGCAGTTCGGCCGGCGGTGCGTCGTTGCTCGCACTCTTCACCTTGCCGTCGATGACGACGAGCCACGCATCGCGCAACACCGTGGTGCCATCGCCGAGCAGCAACGTGCCGCAGCGCACTGCGAACGACTTGGCTGGTGGCGCCGCTGAGTCCTGGGCGCTGGCGAGCGTCGCGAGCGCGGCGATCGCGATCAGGGGCAGCAAGCGCGGGCGGGGCTGCATCACCGAACCTCGCGGTTGCCGCCATTGCCGCCATTGCCGCCGCCCGGGGGCGTTTCGCCGCTTGGCTTGGGCGTCTCGGCCTTCGGCGCTTCCGTCTTCGGCGCTTCGGGTTTTGGCGCATCCGTCGTCTTGTCCGGACCGCCCGCCTTCTTCGCCTTGTCCTTCTCGTCGCCGAACAAATACTGCAGCCGCGGGTCCTTGGCGCGTTCGTAGACGACGTCGCCTTCGAGCAACACCGTCTCGACCCAGCTCGTCGCCAGCAGCGGGTCGCCCGTGAGAATCTGCACGTTGCCGAGTTTGCCTTCGGCCAGCGTCCCGATCTGGTCGTCGAGGCCGAGCAACTTGGCGGGCACGATGGTCAGCGCTTCGAGCGCCTGTTGCCGACCGACACCATTGCGCACGCAGGTGCCGAGTTGCCACCACGCGTAGCTGGTCGGGCCGGTCATGCCGAGCGTCAACGCGAACGGCACGCCGGCGTCGGCGAGCAGCTTGGCGCTGCACAGCTTCTTCTCCTTCTGCGTCTCTTCGTCGAGTTCGAAGTACTCGAGGTTCTCATCGAGCACGACTGGCTTGGCCAACTTGACGAGCATCGCGATCGCTTCGTCGATGTTGTTGCCGAGCACGATCTGCAGGTCGAGATCTTGGGCCAGGCGCAGCGCTTCGTCGACTTCGGCAAAGCTCGGCACGTAGAGCCAACCCTTGACCTTCTTTTGGACCAGATCGACAGCCCCCTTCTTGGTGCGATCGATTTCTTCCGTCCACGTCTTGTCAGCGGCGATGGCGCCAGCCGCCTTCTCCTTGTCAAACTCGGCCTTCCGGCGATCGAAGTCGATCAGGTACTCGCGAACGTCGGCGAGCGCGCGGCGAAGCTTACGGATTTGCTGCAAGCGACCGCCGCCTTGCGCGAACAGCGACAGCTTGATGCCGGTGTTGGCGGCGACCGCCATGTCTTCGACCGTGCGGCCGAACGGGCGCACGACCATGCCAAAGCCACCGAGCAGCGTTTGGTTGCCGGGCATCACGTGGATCGTGCCAACGCCATTGCGCAGGCAATCCTCGAAGTAGATCGCCGCCGGGTCGACCGCGTCCGCCACGGTCAGCCACGGCACGTTCTGCATGTTCTCGTTGAAGCCGCGCTGGCCGCCTTGCGAATGCGCGACGACCCACGTCGGCATGACGACCTTGCCGGTGGCGTCGATCACCTTCGCCGACCACGGGATCTCGACGTCGGCGGTCTTCGCGATCTTGGTGATGCGGCCGTTCGTCATCAACACGACGCCATCGTCGATCGCCGGTCCGGTGAGAGTGAGGATCTTGCCGCCCTTGATGGCGACTTGGTCCTGGCAGGTAGCGGAGACAGCCACCAGAGCAGCGGCCCAACCGAGGAGAGAGGTGCGGAGCATGGCGTTCATCGGGAAGCGAGTACGGAAATGCCGTCGATGTGGACCGACTCAGCCAGCGCAGCCGGGTCGAGGGGATCAGTAGACCAGACGACGAAGTCAGCATCCTTGCCGGGTGCAAGGCTGCCGATGCGTTGGTCGAGGCCGAGCAACTTGGCGGGTTCGATGGTGACGGCGTCGAGCGCGCGCACCGCTGACAGCCCGTTGCGCGCGGCGAACATCGCTTCGCGCACGAGGTCGAGCGATGCCAGGTTGCTGCCGGTCGTGATGACGAACGGAATGCCGCGATCGGCGAGCAGGCGAACGGTGGCACTGCGCGGGTCGGCACCGTCTTGACTCGCCGAGCCCGCGATCGTCGTCGCACTCGGCGCGCCGAGCAGCACGGTCGTCTTCGCGGCGGCGAGTTCGTCGAGCACCATGTGCGCGTCCTGCGCCTCTTCGAGAATGGTCTTGTAGCCAAACTCCGTCGCCAGCCGCAGGGCCGTGCGCAGGTCCTGTTCGGAACGCGCCGTCGTCACCGCCGTCAGTTGGCCCTTCAACACGCGCGTCAGCACTTGCATGCCCGGGTTCGGCGGCGTCGGCGGCACGCCCGCCGTCATCTGCATCGATTCCTTCGCATCGAAGAACGCCTTGCGCACTTCCCATACGACGCCCATGCGCGTCGTCGGCCGTCGGTAGTAGATCGAATCGACGCTGCCGCCGCGGATCGCGCGGTTGCCCGCCGACGGCTCCGCGCCCATGACAATGCGCAAGCTGGCGTCTTCCTTCAGCACCATCGCTTGCGGGCTCTTGGCGAATGTCTTGACGACGCAGCCGAGGCCACCGATGACGCTGCGGGTGCCGGGCATGACGTGCACGGTGGTGACGCCGCTGGCGCGCGCGCGGGCGAAGCTGCGATCGTCGGGGTCGAGACTGTCGAGCACGCGCAGGTGCGGCGTGACCTCGTCACCGTTCTCGTTGAAGTCGTTGCTGTTGCTGGCGCGAAACGACGCGTCGACGAGGCCGGGCGTGATGGTCTTGCCAGCGCAATCGACGACGGTGGCGCCGTCAGGGATCGCGAGGTCAGCACTGCCGATCCCCATCACCTTGCCACCGGCGATCACCAGCACGCCGTTCTCGATCGGCACTTGGCCGCCGGGCAGGATGCGCGCGTTCTTGAAGACGGTGACTTGGTCTTGGGCGAGTGCCAAGGACGCCAATGCCGAGACGACCGAACTGAGTAGCAGCGAGCGAAGCATCAGCGTTCTCCGGCGACAGGGGCGGCTAGAGCCGCGGGGGTCATGGCCTTCTTGCCCGCTTCTCCATGCACGCGCACGCCGTCGATCCAGGTCGCGACGTGGGCCGAATCGAGGTCGAGCGGATCGCCGGTGAACACGGCGAAGTCGGCGGCGTTGCCTTGGCGCAGCGCTCCGACCTGGGCTTGTTGGTCGAGCAGCACTGCGGGCGTGCGCGTCAGTGACTGCAGCGCCGTCTTGCGATCGAGGCCGAAACGAACGGCCAGCACCGCGGACACGCGCATGTGTTCGGCGCGACCGCCAAAACAGAACGGCACGCCGGCTTCGGCCAGGCGCGTCGGCAAGCGCAGTTGCGCCAGCCGCATGTCAGGACGCAGCGTGTCCAGCGCCAGGCTCGCCTTCTGCTGGACCAAGCGCGGCAGCACCTTCTCGGCATCGCGAGCGCCGATCAGCATGGGCTCGAAGCCGAACTCCTTGGCGAGGTCGAGCGCACCCACGAGTTCCACCAAGGTGTCGGCGTGCATGACGATCTTGCGCGACCCTTGCAGCGCTTGCCGCAGCACCGCGACATCCGGACCGGTCGCCGCACCGCCCTTCGCTTCGGTGAACGCCGAGCGCAGCATGTCGAGCGCGCCCATCAGCGATGTCGGTGGCCGCTCGGGATTGCGCGCCGCTTGCGTCAGCGACAGGGCAAGGTGCAGTTCGGGCGCGACCACGGTGCCGGCCGTGAGCCCTGGCTTCACCAGCGCCCCGATGCCGCCCGCGATGTTGCGCGGCGACGGCGACAACGCCAACGACGTGATCGCACTGCGCGGCAGCTTCAGCAGCTCTTCCTGCCACGGATCGAAGGCCTCGACCGCGCGCAAATCCGGCGTGAACGGCAGCGCCGCTTCGGCGAGGTCGCGTTCGCGCCCGAGCGTCGTCGGCGGCAGCACGAAGCCCGGCACGATGGTCGCATCGCCGTAGTCGATGACCGTGGCGGTCGCGCGCGCCTCGGCGGGAATGTCATTGCCAACCCACGCGATCTTGCCCTGACGCACCAGGAAACTGCCGTCGGTCAGCACGGTGTCGGCGGCGATGACGACGGTCTTGGCGCGCACCAACAAGTCTTGCGCGAGCAG
>CANEYR010000058.1 GCA_947444055.1 Planctomycetota bacterium | reverse complement strand
TCGGTTCGAGGATCCGACTTCAGAGCCTTGCTTCAACCAGTGCGGCTGCTCAGTGTCAGATCCAGACCCGGAAGTAGGAAGTAGGTGTCCCAGACCTTCCCGCCACACAGGGCTTCCGGGTAGGCATTGCTCAGGATCACCCCGCCGAGAATCAGCCCGCCGACCATCGCAATCCAACGAGCCCCTTTGACTAGGCGAGCTAGCCCGTAGTCACCGCGAACCAACAGCGCCAGCAGCGCGCCCATCGCCAGCGCATCCATCCGGCATGGAGTCAGGAAGAACCGCTTCATCCAGTGGATGTCGAGTTCCAGCATCATCCACCGCAGGCCCAGGGCTCCCACGATGATCGCACCGCAAATCCGCACCAGCGACTGCCGGCCAAAGGCATGCACCAGGAGAGGCCAGACGAAATAGAAATGCTCCTCCACCGCCAGCGACCAGAAATGGTTGAACTCCAGCGTATGGGAGTAGTTCATCACGGCGTCGTGCACGCACATGCCGATGTTGGCAGCGTAACACCACAGCCATAGGGACGAATGCACCGCGGTTTGGTCATCCAGGGAATGCGGCGTCCTGGCCAGCGGGATGACTACAAAGACCAGCAGCAGCACTCCGTAGTACAAGGGGAAGATCCGCAGCACGCGCCGCATGTAAAAGTTGCGGAAGTAATGCTCCTTGCCTTTGGCGTCATACAAGATGCCAGTAATCAAGAACCCGGATAGCACAAAGAACAGATCGACTCCCCACCAGCCCAATTGCGCGCTCCGGAAATAGATGCGTTCGAAGACGTTGAGCGCCGCGCCGGCCGGTTCGGTCGCGGTGAAGTGGGCATAGAGGACCAGCAGGATGGCGACACCTCGCACTCCGTCCAAGGCGGGAAGGTGCGCGCGCAAGGGGGATGGCGCACGCATCGGCGCGTCGAGCACGGCCGCAGGGTCCGTCGTCATGCGCGTATCATGCTGACCGGCGATCGTGTCCGCCATCGCGTCGGTTGACTGTTCGGGTGCCGCACCTACCGTCACACCGGATGGCGCGCTTCGAGCCTCGGGGAACACCTCAAGACCAGCCAGTCGAGGGTCGCGGACGAGTGCTGGGTTGCTCGAGGCCCGCCGAGCCCCGGTCTCACCGGGGCCAAGGCGCCAGCCGGTAGTCGTTCCGAAACGAGGGGTCGCGTTCACGTTGGTGCGGGCTTGCGGCGCGCTGCTCGTCGATGGCAAGACGGTTGCGGTGCCGGGTGCTGCGTGCGAAGTTGACGCGCCGCCTCGAACAACTCACCGGTGATCGCAAGCGAGCGAGCCACCCGAGGATGTCGCCATAGCCTTCACTGAGGTCATTGGTCTGCGAATTGCCGCCGTAGCGATCGTCCAGGCCGTGCGGGCGGCGGTCGACCTGACTCCTGGTGCGGGCGGTGTCGGGTCACTACGAGCGCGCGGCGCGGCGGTTGCCGCTGCGCGAGGCGAAGAACGAACTGGCGAAGGGCACGCGGGCCAAGGTCGTGGTCTGGGAACTCGTCGAACGCGGCTTCTTCGAAGCGGTCTGGCACGAGCCGAAGTGGTTAGCCTCGCCGACGTTCATGACCTCGGTCGCGCGTGCACCATCACCGATGCCCCGCGGCCGAACAGGCTCTCGAGCAGAGCAAACGGCGTGCACGCCAGGGTCACAGCCAGATACCCGAGGTTGGCGAGCATCGCGGCAAGCCCATGGTCCGCGCCGCCGCGCACGATGCGCGCTGGCGGGTAGAGCCCTGGCACCAGGCTGTTGGCCAGCGTCGTCGGATTGTCGCGCAGGCAGTGGTGAGCGACGGCGACGACCTGGAAGCCGCACCGCTCAAGCAACTGGATCAGGCTGCGATCCGAATAGTCGATCAGGTGCCGCGGCACGTCGAGACCGCCCCAGTAGCGGCCGAGCAGCCAGGCCTGCCAGCTGCGCACGTTCGGTACCTGCAGCACGAGATCGCCGTCGGGTCGCAGCAGGTTGCGCATCGACGCCAGCACTGGCTCCGGCGGGTACACGTGCTCGAGGAAGTGGAACGCGGTGACGAGCGAGAACGACTGCGGCAGCAATGCCCCATCACCGAGCGTGGCCTGCAGGCCGCGAATCCCGCGCGCCCCGGCCGCGCGCAGCGCGGGCAGCGACAGGTCCATGCCGACACAGTCGGACTCGCCGAGGGCTTGCAGGAACGAGCCGTCGCCGCAGCCGACGTCGAGCACCCGC
Source organism: Planctomycetota bacterium (assembly GCA_947444055.1). GTDB lineage: Bacteria > Planctomycetota > UBA1135 > UBA1135 > UBA2386 > UBA2386. The sequence goes on along the minus strand of CANEYR010000058.1, from coordinate 25,957 downwards.
ACCTGTTTCCCGCCTGCCCGCTGGCCCTGCACGACGCGGCCGACGAAGCGAACATGATCGCGCAGCACGAACCGGCGATAGACCTCCAACAGTCCACGCTGCTTGCTGGCGGCATCCTCACCGCCCACCTCAGTGCCAACCCAGTAGCCGTCGGGGTAGTAAGCCGCGAGCCGTTCGTTCGGCGGCATCGGCGAGAGGAACCGGGTGCCGCATGCGTCGCAGGAGCCGACGTCGAACCGTTCCTCGGTCGTGCGGAACAGGCGGTCCGGCAACCTGGTCCAACGGATCCGCGTCTCGGTCGATTGGCACAAGGGACAGGCCGCCATGAGCGCGAGAACAGTAGCGAGGGCCGCTTTGGCTTCCATGTGGAATGGCGAGCGTGCTCCCCCGTGGACTCGGAGTGGACTTGGAGTGGACCCCGAGTGGACCCGGTGGAACGGTTGCCTGAGTCGCCTGCCGCCGTCATGCTGGCCCCATGGCCACCCCAAAGCAACGACCCGAGTGGTGGTCGCTGCTCGCCTGCCCGATATGCAAGGTCTCGCTGTTGGACCGCGGCACCCGGCTGCAGTGCAATTCGTGCAGCACGAACTTCGCCTGCACCGGTGACGTCGTGCATTTTCTCACGGCGGACAATCCGACCCAGCGCCAGCTCGAGACGCCGGACGGCAGTTCGATGGTCCGCGGCTATCGACGGCCCTCGCGCGCCGTCGCCGCCGTGCGCCGCATCGTCAGCTCAGAGTTCACGCCGGGGCGCGAATGGCGCGCCGCGCGCAGTGAAGTTGCCGCCGGTCCCCGCCCCCTGCTCGTCATCGGCAGCGGCGTGCAGCAGATTCCCGGGGCCATGCATCTCGACGTGGGGGACTTTCCTGGGGTCAATGTCGTGGCCGACGCCCATCAGTTGCCGATCGCGGACGGCGCTCTCGCGGGCGTGCTCGCCGAAGTCGTGTTCGAGCATCTGGTCGCACCGGCGCGGGTGGTCGCGGAAACGCTGCGCACACTCGCGCCGGGCGGTCGGTTCTTCTTCACGGTGCCGTTCCTGTTTCCGTACCACGGCCATCCTGGTGACTACCGACGTTGGTCGCGCCAGGGTCTGCAAGCCGAGTTCGCCGACTTCGAGGACGTCCGCACCGGCATCCACGCGGGACCGTGCTCGGCGATGGTCAACTTGCTGTCGGAGTGGGTCTATGTCGCCAGTGGCTGCCGGTATCCGCGCGGCTACACGGTGATCAAGGGGCTGGCAACCGCCCTGCTGTTCCCGTTGAAGTTCGGTGACTTGGTGGTGCGGCACTTCCCCGAAGCCCATCGGCTTGCCTCGACCCTGTTCGTGACAGGTCGAAAGCGCGTGCCAGCTGGGGCAACAATTTCCGCCGCCATCAGCCAATCCTCATGACCGAGATGTCACCCCTGGTCAGCGCCATCGTCGTCAACTGGAACGGCGGGACCATGCTCGACGACTGTCTGGCCTCGCTGTTTGCCCAATCGTGGCCGCGCCTGGAGGTCATCGTGGTCGACAATGCCAGCGTCGACGACAGCATGGAACGGGCCCGCGCCAACTGGGGCGATCGTTTGCACATCGTGCAGAACAAACGCAACGAGGGCTTCGCCCGCGGCAACAACCAGGCTTTCGCCATCGCCAAAGGCGAATGGATGTTCCTGCTCAACAACGACGCGACCGTCGAGCCCGCCGCCATCACCGAGCTCATGCAGTTCGTCGCCAACCGCGACACCGTCGGCATGCTCGCGTGCCGCATCAACCGCATGGAAGAGCCGAACGTCATCGATTCGGTCGGTCTGCTGATCTACCCCGACGGCGTCTGCCGCCCGCGCGGCTGGCAGGAGAAGGATCTAGGTCAGTACGACCGGCCCGAGTCCGTGCTGGCACCGCATGGCTGTGCATGCGCCTACCGCAAGAGCATGCTCGACGACATCGGCGGTTTCGACGAGGTCTACTTCTGCTACCTCGAAGATCTCGACCTCGGCATGCGTGGCCAGCTCGCCGCCTGGCAGTGCTGGTACGTGCCGACGGCGCGTGTGCTGCACCACAAGTCGGCATCGGCCGGCAACTACTCGAAGTTCAAGGCCTATCACGTCGAACGCAACCGCATCTGGAACGCCGTCAAGCTGCTGCCGCGGTTCGTGCTCTTGATGAGTCCGCTGTTCACGCTGAACCGCTACCTCATGCAGGGCTACGCCGCTGCGACCCACAGCGGATTGTCGGCCGAGTTCGTCAAGGAATACTCCTGGTGGCAGTTGCCCATCCTGTTGACGCGGGCTTACTGCGCCGCCCTATGGCGGCTGCCGTCCATGCTGATGGCCCGTCGCCGGCTCACGCAGCAGCGGCGCATCACCACACGTCAGTGGTACGAGTTGATCAGTCGGCACAAGCTCGACGCCATCGAGCTGGCGCTGAAGTACTGATCTACTACTCGGGCACCTTCGGGCGCGGCGCGAGGCCCAATCGCCAACCGGGGGTTACCGCAGCCGTAGCGACCATGCCCCGAAGCTGCCAGCGGCGACCCGTTCCATCGCGTAGACCGATGGCAACTGCGCGGCCGCGGCAGCCAAGTTTGCCTCATCGGATGCGCGCAGTGCCGCCAGCGCGCGGTCGGTAATCAAGAACCGGCGGCCGGCGCCCCGCTGCGCGTTGCTTTCGGCGCCGAACCAAACGACGAAGAATTCGACCGACACCGGTTGACCGCTCTGGGCATGGAAGCGATCCGCCTGTAGCCGGATAGCGCCGATCGGCGTCGTCGAGACGAGCGGGAGACGCCGGCTGATCCACGCCCCTTCCTGCACATCGGCGACCAACACGTGCGCCGCCGCCTGAGCTATGACTGCGGCACAACCGCTGGCGTAGCCTTCGGGATCACGCGGCCAGTCCGCCAGCCGCTGCTGGACGATGCCGCTGATCACGCTCAGCACGACGGCGGCCCACAAGACTCGTCGCGACAGTGCCTGCACCGACAGCAACACCAGCGGTGGCACGAGGCCAAGCAGGAACGAGCCGCGCTCGACGAGGCCGCCCTGCGGTCCGAAGGGTCCTTCCTCATGCCATGACCCCAGGATCCAGATCGTCAACACCAGATAGACGACGAGGCAGATCAGGCAGCCGATCGCCGCTGCGCGCAGTTCGCGCCGGCATGCAGCAACTAGCACCAGCACCCCGAACGGCAGGTATGGCAACAGGAACTCGCCCCAGACCACCTGCAGCACGAGGTCGGACCGAAACGCCACCTCGGAGAAGTTGGTGACCATCGTCACCTGCCCCGATGCGCCGGTGAGCCAGCCGATCGTACTGATGCCGGCTAGGTGCACTGCCGCGAGCACCAGCGCGCGCGGCGCACTCGTGGCCAGCCGTCGCCCGGGCCAGCCCCATGCCAGCTGCAAGCCGCAGAGCGACGCTGCGAAGAGATTGCCGGCGCCGTGGAAGCCCGCGGTGAGCGCAGTGCAGACGCCGGTCAGGGCCGCCGTCCTCCAGAGGTTGTTGCGCAGCAGAGCCGCGAACGGGATCCACGCGATGCCAAAGCAGCCGAACTCGATTGCATCGATCTCGAGCACCGTCGCCGAGTGCAGCACCGCCGGCACCGAGGCGCAGCCGATCGCTGCCAGTGCCGCGCGTTCGCCGTCGAGGCCGAGCCGGATAGCGGCGCGGTGGCAACCGTAGACGCCAACCGCGGCGGCGACTGTCGACAACGCACGCATCGCCTCGTACTGGGCGACACCGACCAGGCCGAGCATCTGGGTCCACAACCAGGCAGTTGGCAGGTAGAGCGCGTGCAGCGAGTAGTGCAGCTCGCCCGCCGCGACGCACCGCATGTAGTGGTAGGCGTCGAAGCCGTGAAACAGGTTCTGGCCGAGCGCCAGCCATACGCACAGGCAGGCGGTGGCGATGGCAAGGCCGAAGCGGCGCGAACCGGCCAGGCGCGGATGAACCATGGATTCCTGTCAGGGAAGGACGAGTAGGCGCAACGGGCCGACAGCAGCCGCGCGGGAGGCTAGCCGCTCAGCCAGGCTCCGCCAGCGCGGCCCCCTTGAACTTGCGGATGCGTTCACGGAACGCCGCCGGCACCGCGATGGGCCGCGACGTGTCCCGATCGATCGCGACATGCACCGTGTGCCCTTCGGCGACGACGCGCGCTTCCTGCCGGTGCATGATCAAGAAACGGCGTAGTCTCGAATCGATGCGGCGCTGCGCTCGCGCTACGGCAAGAACTTGTGCGCGTCCTTCAGCTTCGTCGGCAGGTACTCATCGATGACGAAGTTTAAACCGTGCTTCGCCAAGGCCTGCTGTTCGGCGCGCTGACCTGACTTCAGCATCATGTCGATCGCCTTCTGCCAGTCCTTGTGCGCCTGAAAGAACGGATCGTTCTTCAGCATGTCCTGCGCGCGCTTGACGTCGACGTCCTTCAGCCCGTGCGTCGGCAGGTCGTAGTCGACGATGTCCTGCGGGGTGACGCCGAGGAAGCGCGCGTTCGGCACGCAGAAGTACTGGTTCAAGTGCACGGCGTTGCCCGAGCCGACTTTCAGCGTGCGGTAGATGTTGCTGAAGGCGTACGGATCGCAGTCGTTGAACGCATACACCGCCAGCTTGTGGGCGTCCGACAGCTTGCGCACGAAGCGCCGCGTCGCGCGCGTCGGCACCCCTTGCGTGCCGATCAGGATGCAGTTGGCGGTGCGCCAGTAGTTGTGCTGCGACAGCCGCTCGAACATGCCGATGGTCTCGATGACCAGGATGAACTTCGCCTTGGTCTCGAAGCCGAGATGTTCGACCGACGATGGGATCGAGTAGGCGCCTGAGCCGAAGCCGGTGCAATCGATGCGCAGCCCGCGGCCCGACTCGCGATCGCGATCGAGCACGATCATTTGGCCGGCGACTTTGCCGCCGTGCTCGTCGGCGCGGAAGCGCAGGTGCTCGCGCAGCACGCCTTCGAGTGAGAACAGCGCTTCGATGTCGTCCATCGTCGCGTCCGACTCCGGCTGCTCGTCGAACTTTGCCTCCTCCCAGTTCTTCGACACGTAGTACGCCTCTCGCTTGGTGGCGAAGTCGTCTTCGTCGACCAGTTGCTTGGAGAGCGACATCATCTTCAGTGTCTGCGCGAACGACTTGATGGTGTTGACCGTCAAGGTGCGTTCGACGCGCGAACGGCCCATGACGAAGTAGCCGTCCTTCTTGTCGTAGCGCGCGTTCTTCAGCGACCGGTCCGGGAACTTCAGCTCCGGCTTGTCCTGCTTCTCGATCTTGCTGTGCACGTGCACCGCACAGTTCTTGATCTCGCGCAGCGTCACCTTGTCGAGGTCACTGAGCGGGCCGCGCTCCTTCTTCTTCGGCTGTTCCTTCGGAACGAACTTCTTGGCTGCCATGGGACGTCAGTGGTGGGGGTGTGGGTGGTGGACTCTGGTGCGGGTCACAGCTTGCGCGACTTCTCTAAGACGATGGTCAGGTTGTCGCGCGCCTTACCAGCTTCTTTGTCGTCGAGCTTGAGGATGTCCTTCAGCGCCACGATCAGGTGCGGGATGTAGATCTCGATGTAGTTGCGCTTCTTGAACTCGCCCGCGAGCTTCTTGCCCTTGCGCACGTGCGAGCCGAGCTTGCGGCCGCAGTCCATCAGCGCCAGGCGCAGTTCTTCGAGGATCTCGTCGTAGCTGGCGATGGCTTCTTTCGACTCGGAGGTGAACGGCACCCAGACCGAAGCGATGTGCACGAACACGACCATCGGGCCGATCGGCAGCGCTCCCCGCGGCTGCTGCAGTCCGTAGTTCTTCCAGTTGGTGCCAATGACCGCTTTGGTGATCGCGCAGGCCGACTGTTGGAACACCAGCGGCACGCGGTTGGCGAAGCGGATCAGGCGCACGGGCTCGTCGGCGGCGCCCATCAGCGCTTCGGCGTTCTCGTTCTTCTTGGCCGCGACCTCGACGATCTTGCCGGCCTCGGTCATGACCAGCGTGTCGCCGGGTTTGCCGTAGGCGATGCCGACCTCGATCGCGAACGGGTGGCCGCGGTAGACGACGGGCTTGCGCGACGTCGCCACGTAGAAGTCGGCTTCGACCTCTTTCTTGAGGCCGGCGATGATCAGGTCCTCGCCGATCGGCGCGATGCACGACAGCGGCGGCGCCATGATCTTGGTCGCGTCGATCGCCGTCTTGAGCCGTTGCACGGCCGGCGTCTCAAGCCGCCGCGGATTGCTGTCCGGCTTGACGTCGGCCTTCTCGCAGATCTCCTTGGCGACGGTCGGGCCGACGCGCGAGAAGTCCTGCTGCAGGAACGCGCTGACGGTGCGGTGCTCGCTGTCCTGGATCATTTTCAGCAGGATGCCGAGCTCGACGCCGTGCGGGTGCGGCTTGATCTCCTCGACTTCCTTCGGCAGCTCGTTGGTGGCGCGGTGGTACTCGCTGATGTTGCCGTCGGGATCCTTGAAGGTGAGATGCACGTGCGGGTTGGCCACCGCCATCAGCTTCAAGAACTCCTCGATGCTCTTCTGGCCGCGGCGGTACTCGCCCTCCATGTCGATGGAGACTTCGGTGCCGTGGTCCTTCTCCCACTCGATCACTTTGTCGGTCGACTCGGGGCGGTTGCGCGCGGTGTCGATGCGGATCTCGAACGCCAGCGGCACCGACTTCTTGCCGGGCTTGCTGCGCACTCGCACCGGCGCGCCCGTCGTCAGCTGGCCATACATGCCGGCGGCGCTGATGCCGATGCCCTGCTGGCCGCGGCTCTGGCGCAGACGGTGGAACTTGCTGCCGTAGAGCAGGCGCCCGAACACGTTCGGCACCTGCGCTTTCACGATGCCAGGACCGTTGTCTTCGACGGTCATCGTGAACTGCTTCTCGCTGGTGCCGATGCGAGTGATCGTGACCACGATGTCCGGCAGGATGCGCGCCTCTTCGCACGCATCGAGGCTGTTGTCGACGGCCTCCTTGACCGCGGTCAACAGCGCTTTGCGCGGACTGTCGAAGCCGAGCAGATGGCGGTTCTTGGTGAAGAACTCGGAGACCGAAATCTCGCGCTGTCGCTTCGCCATCGACTCAGCGGTTTCACCGCCACGGTCAGGTTTCTCCTTCACAGCCTTTGGTTCCTTGGCGTCGACCATCTTCGGTTCTGCGGTTTTGAACAGGTTCTGTTGGCCCGTGTCGGTGCTCATGGCGGTGCGATCGGGGGGGACACGATCGGGAGGGATACAAAACGTGGATCGGTGGCGGTGGCGAGTCCCATGGCTCGCGCCTCCGCCCAAAAACGTTGCAGGCCGAGTAGGTCGTCGGCGTCGAGGTCGTAGTGAGCGGCGCCGCGGGTGCCGTCGGTGGCGCCAAGCGCTTGGCCGCGGCGGCGGGCTTGGTCCAGCAACGGCAGCACGGTCGTGGCATCGGCCTCGGCGCGCAGCACCCAGACCGCGAACACGAAGGGCAACCCGGTCCATTGGCACCATTCGCGCCCGAGATCCCACACCTCGCGCGAGCCTGGCTCGGCCGCCAGCCCGTGGTCGCCGATCAGCATCACCAAGTCGTGTGGCAGCGCGTCTGGCTGCGTGGTCGGTGCAATCGGCGTGAACGCCATCGCCCCGGCGGTTTCACCGGCGTATCGCTTCGCCAACAGGATGCGCAACAGCGCCGCCGACGTCGCCGAGCTCTCGTCGACGCCGACGGAGCGGATGGGGGTCTTGCCGCGGCGGAACGCGCGCACGGAGCGGATCTCGTGCTTGCAGGCGATGCCGAGTCCGCCAGCGACCACGTAGCCAGGAACGCGCACCGCTTCGATCGAGGAGACGAGGGCGGCATCCAGTTCGCCCGCACGCAACTTGGTGATCAGTTGGGTTGGCGGCGCCTGCACCAGCGTGACATTGGGGTCAGAATCCAGGCCCACAAGAAGGGGCGCGCCGACGCCATACGGAACTCCGCCGATGCGAATGGTCACAGGTGCAGGGGGCCGAAACCTGACCGATCCGGCCGCGCCGGAACATAGCGAACCAGTCGGTCGCCGGAAGCACATTCCTGTTGGCGTCACGGGCGCTCGCCTCGCCGACGCCAAACGGCGGCTGCGCTCGCGAAGCTGGGGGCACGGGCTTTGGTGACGTGACCAGCCTTCGTCTTGGGCCGGATGGGGGGTTGTGGCTGACGCAGCATGCGGGGGCTGGTGCCTTGAAGCGCGTGCGCTTGCTGGGCCCGGTGCCGAGTGTGGCGGCGATCAGTGGCACGGGGCAACGCGGTCCGGCCACCGAACCGTTCGCGTTGCCGTTGGTGGCGCGGGTCTTTGATCCGCAAGGCAACCCGCTGGCCGGCGGCACCGTGAACTTCACCGTGACGGGGCCCGGCACCCTGACGACGACCAATCCGGTGATCGCCGACGCGAACGGTTTCGCGCAGACGAGCGTGAACGCGCTCAACCTCGGCGGCTCGATCCTCGTCACGGGCACGACCCCGGGCGGCATCACCAATGCGCAGTTCAGCTTGTTCTCGCGCAAGATCACCGCGACGCCAGCCGCCCAGTTCTTGGTGGTGTCGGTTGTCAATCAGACCGATGCGGTGCCAGCCCAAGTACCGTACGTGGTGATGCTGTCGTTCCCGGGCTCGCCGACGTTGCCGACCATCATCGGGCCGCTGTGCATCGATCCGTCGTACGCACTGGCGGTGGTGCTCGAAGACGGCACCGGCATGTTCGGGTTCGTGTCGTTCTCGGGAACGGGCGGCGTCGGCGCGCCGAGCCTCACCAAGCTCTACACGCCGCCCCCAGGTTTGTTCGCTGGGCAACTGATGCGGTTCCAAGCCATCGGCTTCGATGCGCTGACCGGTTGGTTCCGCACCAACTGCGAGCAGCGGCAATTCTAAAACCAGCAGATCGCGTTCACTCGCTGTGCCCTTCATCATCTGTGCGCCGGTGGATCGCGAACCGGCCTATTGAACCCACCGCCCTAGCAGCGACCGCTGGCGATCACCGCGCGCCCCGATCCCGCCAGCAACGCCTTCGTCCGCCACAGCGTTTGCCCGTGTTGCTGAAGCCACGGTGGCAGCCCCCGATGGCCGTGTTCGCACCTTGAAATATGAACACTTCATGTTCATATTACAAGGTATGGACACGCCTCGCCCGCGCCTGAAGAAGCAGATCCAAGCCAGTCTCCGTGACTACCCCGTGGCTGCTCTGATCGGCATGCGCCAGGTCGGCAAGACGACTCTCGCGCGGGAAGTTGCCGAACTGCGGCGGGGCCAGACGCATTACTTCGATCTCGAGGATGATCGCCAACTCGCGCGGCTACGTGAGCCGATCGCTGCGCTCGAACCGCTTCGCGGCCTGGTCGTCATCGACGAGGTGCAGCACTTGCCCGCCGTGTTCCGCAGCCTTCGCGTGCTCGCGGACCGGCCGCGGACGCCGTGCCGATTCTTGGTCCTAGGAAGTGCTTCGGGCGATCTGTTGGGGCAGTCGGCCGAGAGCCTTGCTGGACGAATCGCCTATTTGAACGTCCGTGGCTTGGCCATAGACGAAGTTGGTAGTGAACGACTCGAACGACTCTGGCTGCGCGGCGGCTTGCCGGATTCGTTTCACGCGCGCAGCGAGGCGGCGAGCTTCGAATGGCGGCTGAACTATGTGCGCACCTTCCTCGAGCGCGATGTGCCGCAGCTTGGTATTGGCATCCCGGCGGCGACCCTGCGCAGATTCTGGACGATGCTCGCGCACTGGCACGGCCAGATCTGGAACGGCGCCGAGTTCGGCAGATCGTTCGGCATCTCGCATACCTCGGTGCGTCGTTACCTGGACGCGCTGACGGATGCGTTGGTCGTCTGCCAGTTGCAACCGTGGGCAGAGAATCTGGCCAAGCGGCAGGTCAAGGCGCCGAAGGTCTATCTGACCGACAGCGGTCTGCTGCACACACTGCTGCAGATCGAGACTCTGCACGATCTGCTAGGCCACCCAAAGGTCGGCGCTTCCTGGGAAGGGGCAATGCTCGGCGAGGTCGTGACCCATCTTGGCGCACGACCCGAGGAACGCTTCTTCTGGGCGACGCATGCTGGCGCCGAACTCGACCTGTTCGTCGTCCGGGGGCGGCAGCGCATCGGAGTGGAGTTCAAGCACACGTCTGTACCAGCACCGACGGCGAGTATGCGCATTGCGATGCAGGACCTGCGGCTCGATCACCTCTACGTCGTGCATGCTGGCGCCGACAGTTTTCCGATGGGCGATCGGCTCACGGCGGTCGCGGCTTGCCGACTGCTCGAAGACATGGATCCGCTGGGCTGATCCTGGCGCGGCTCGGGCTGTCGGAACTCAACGAGCGGGAAGAGGTTTGGCTTGGCCTGCGCGACGAAGTCTGCGGGCAGCACGAAGTCGAGCGTGTCGCCGCTGCAATGCACCGAGCCGGTGGCGCGTCGGCGTGGGCATCGATACCGACGACCTGGCCGATCGTGACGCCGCCGCCAGGCGACAGCTGCGTGAACTGGGCAACGGATGCGCTCCAGGCTATCGGCTTCGATGCGCTGACCGGTTGGTTCCGCACCAACTGCGAGCAACGGCAGTTCTGAGCCAGCAGACTGCGTTCACTCGCCTGTGTGGCCGAGGTGCTTGGCCAGCACGTAGCGCAGCTTGTGGTAGGACAGCCCCAAGGCGCGCGCCGCTTCGGCCCGGTTGCCGCCGCTCTGGGCCATGGCTTGTTGCAGCAACTGGCGACAGAACGCGTCGACGCGATCCTGGAACTTGCCCTCGCTCGGCAGCGCGGCGTCCAAAGCTAGGCCAAGATCGGCCGGCCCGATCTCGCCCGCCAGGTCGCGGTAGGCAGCGCGCTCGATGATGTTCTTCAACTCGCGCACGTTGCCGGGAAAGCGGTAGTTGTTCAGCCGGTCGATGGCGGCCGCGGAGAGCCGCTTGCCTTGGAAGGCCGGATTGACCTCGGGGGCGTTCCTCAGCGGGCCGCGTGGTTCGGGTTGCTGCTCGAACTCCTGTTCGCTCGCAGCCAGGATGCATGCCAGTGACGAACATCCTGGCGCTCGTCGAACGCATCGCGAAGCAACACGTCGCGATCGAGGAGGGGCGGTCCAGCGCGAGCCTGATTGGCGAACTTCACGTCGAGGTCATGGACACGATCGAAGAGCCGCAGGCGCGTCGTACGAACGCGTGGTTCGTCTTCGAGTTCATGGTCTTGTTCAGGGCCCAGTCGGGATCGGATTCGTACTACCACCACGTCTTCGTCGGGAACGTAGCCATCGTCGATGGTCAGGTCCTCATGTCGTCGATCGAGCACCGTCTAGACCGCTACGTCGGGGAGTGGGAGGTGGAGTGGGCCCCCGCCGCGGAGAGCTACGACGCCACTGCCGTCCGCATCGCGACGCGTGACGCGTGGTGGCGAGAGGTGGTCGCGGCGCGCACGAAGCCGCTCCCGTGAGGTAGGGCGAAGGCCTCTCGACGTCGAAGCCGTACCCTTGGCGCTTCGTGATCGACGGTCGTCCTAGTGCCGCGGCCCGTGACCAAGCTCGGCCAGCGCCGCGAGTCGGGCGCGCGCCACCTCCTGCTCGATCCTCACATTCACGCGATGATAGTGGGCGATGCGCACGTCGAGCGCCGTGCCCTCCACCCGGGCGAGCGCCCGTCCGATCGCGCCACCGATCCATTCGGTGCGGTTGCCAAAGGCGCCACCACCCAGGAACGTCAACCACACCTTGCGCGGGCCCACTGGTGTGACACCGGGTTGCTCAGCCGACAAGAGTGCAGCCAGCAGCGTGGCCTCGTAGGCCGCGTCGAGCACCAGCGTGGCAAGTGGCGCCCAGTGGTCGAGTCCAACTTGGGAATAGCCGCAGGAGATAGCCGAGCAGAACGCCTGCGACACGTTCGTCGGCGCCGTCGGTTCGGAGAACCGCGCGGCGAAGTCGACACCCACGTTGGTGTGCAGCCCGATCTTGATCGCACCTAGCAAGGTTTCGCGATCATGGACTGCGAGTGCGGCAGCGAGCCGCTTGAGGCGGGCTTCATCAGAGTGTGTGTAGCCATTGACGATGCGCCAATACTCACCCGGAGCACCAAGCGTTGCCGCGAGGCCGTCGAGGGTGTCGAGCTGGCGATCGTGGGTCTGCCCGGCGATCCCGCCGATCGGTACGAAGTAGTTGCGGTACACCGTCGCCGCGGCGGCGGCCAGCGAACACGCCGGACCCTGGGTCGCATCGGTCGCGTAGCCCGTGATGCCACGCTCGGGCACGACGCTCGGGCCCGCGAACTCCAGGCAGTTGAACTGCGAGGCGACCTGAAACAGCGCCCCGCGATTCTCCGGCCGCGCGTGCAGTTTGAGCACGTCCCCGATGGATTCGTGGGTGATCCGCAAGCTCCCGCGCGCGGCGTTCTTCGTGGCGGCGCGCAGGGAAGCCAGCGTCGGCGTGGTGAAGGTGCCGATCGCGAATGACCTGCCATTCGCGTTCGAACGCAGGGTCGAGCCCTCGACTGTGAAGCGGCTCTGGGTGACGGCGTACGCCTGCTCGCGGAAACCGAACAGCTGCTCAAACCACGAGGCCGCCGGCGAGAGATCGGACATGTCACCTCGAAGGCTACACCAGGTTCCGGATCCCGAGCCTCCCCGACCAACTGCGCGCAGCGGCAATTCTAAAACCAGCGGGTCGCGTTCACTCGATCGTGAACAGGCGGCCCTGCGACAACTGAAAGGTGCCGAGGCAGCTGGTTCCGAAGTAGGCGAACTGCGTCGCCAGCGTCTGCCCGGACAGCGTCGGATTTGCCGGGATCGCCAACGCATAGGCGGCGTCCCCGAGCGGTGAGGTCGCGCCGACGAAGTCGACCACGCCGATGCTGAAGTCCGGCACCACGATGCACGGGCCGCACACGAAGTTGAGCACGCCGGTCGAGACCACCGCGAACGCCAGCGTGTTGGCCGGTCCGACGCGCAGGCGCACGGCGAAGTTGGCGTTGCCGACGCGGGCACACGACGTGTGCAGACTGCCTTGGCCACAAGCACCGCTGCCAGCCGACGTGATGCCGTCCTGCGGCAGCACCCGCTGCGCGTTCAGGTTGCCGAAGCTGGTGACGCCGATCGGCACCCACACGACGAGGCCTTCGGCGCTGGTCGGCGGATGCTGGAAGCGCGAGCACAGCGCGAGGAACGGCGCATTGCCGGCGGTGTCGACAACGATCGTGCTCTCGCAATCAAGGCAGGTGAACGGGTCGATCGACAGCAGCAGCGCGTCGTTCTGCGTGCCATTCGTGCGCGTGCAGCCGATCAGCACCGATTCGCCAAACCAGGCCGCGGTCGGGTTGTTGAGCACCTGGCCGGCCGGCGTCAGGATGCGCGGCGGGTCGATCACGACCTGGCCGAAACCGAGCCGCACGGTGTTGCACTGCACCCGCAGCCCAGGCCCCGTCTCGATCGTCACGTAAGCCACTACCCACGAAAGACCGTCGCCGGCGATCGTCGCACCGACGGCGCTGATGCCTGGGCCGCCGGCGATCGGAAAGTCGACGCCGACCGGTGCGAGCGCGCTGCCGAAGACCTGGCCGCGCAGCGTGCGAGACACCGCGATGTTGGTCAGGCCGTAGCTGAGCAGCCAGTTCTGCGACTGGTTGCTGCGCGACACCACGGGATCGCTCAACTGCTGCGTCGCCGACGCATTGGCGACCAGCGTCGTCACGGGACCGACCGTCGGCGGGTTGGTGGTCAGGGTGATGCGGCACGATTCGATGCTGTCGGTGTTCTGGTTGCACCACACGGCGATCGCGATCCCCTGGCCCCCAAACCCATCGCCACCGAGGTCGGGTTCGGTCTGCACGTCCGGCCCGCCCGCCAACGTCAGCACACTGCTAAAGATGCCGTTGTTGAAGATCTTGACGCCGAGGATGTCGCTGGCCTGGCGCCAGCAGACGAACCAACTGGTGTTGGCCGGCGTGCTGACCACGCGCGGCGTGTCGGCGCTGACGGCGCTCGCCTCGATGCTGAGCAGGCTGCCGGAGTTGCCGCTGAGGTCGTCGAAGTAGCGCTGCGCCAGGATGTCGCTGTTGCTCACTGACATCGTGCGCTTCCAGACGATCATGTACTGGTTGAACGGCGAGCCGAGGTGGGCGACGACGGGCTGGGTGTCATCTTCCAGCGTGCCGCTGACGAACACGAGCGGCGCCAGCAACGGGTCGACGATGAGCGGCAGTGCGGCCTGCGCGACGAAATCTGCGGGCAGCACGAAGTCGAGCGTGTCGCCGCTGCAGCGCAGCGAGCCCGTGGTGCGTCGGCCGCGGGCATCGATGCCGACGACCTGGCCGATCGTGACGCCGCCGACACCGGGCACCAGCAACGCCAACTGCCCGTCGCTGTGCGCACGCTCGGGACGTAGTTCGCTCGTGAACCGGGCCCGCACGACGAGATCGCCGCCGCCGGGCGGCAGTTGGGCAAACACGAAGCTCTGCTTGAGGCCGTCCGGTCGCACTTCAAAGCGTTCCGTCATCTGGTCCCGCACGAACTCGACCAGCAGTTCGCGACGCGCCGTCGTGGCGGTCCCGACCGGAGCCAACTCGCCGCGGCCGACATGGGTCACCGTCATTGCCAGCGGCAGGTCGTGCGCGGCCGCCGCACCGAGCGCGGGCGTGAACACCAGTTGCCCCGCGGCGAACGTCGCCTTGTAAGCGCTGCCGACGGCGAGCAGGGAGCCATCGGCTTCCTGCTGCAGGCCGCAACTTGGCGCCAGGTTCGACGGCCGCGGCGCCAGTGGGCCTATGGGAGCGGCGTCTTGGGCCAGCAAGGCGGAGCCGAGCAGGAGGGAGAGCAGGCTGAAGTGGAGGGGGCGGGGCATGGGAGTAGGCGAGAAGAGCCGCCTGCACCCCCGGCCTTATGTGGGCCGCTGCTGAAGCTTTGGTCGCCAGGACCTGGCGTGGCGCCCCGACCGCCTACTCGTGCATGCCAAGAAACCGCGCCGTCCGTACTGTTTGGTGGATGGAGCCCAGTCTACTAGCTCCGTATAGTATCTTGGTGCAGGTGTTTACGTCCATCATGGGCTTATGATAGAATTTCGTACTTACAAGGAGGAACGAAACCACGATACTTCGTCACTGTGAACAGTGATGGTCTGAAGTTCGTGCTGCAGGAGTCTGGCCAGCGCCCCTTGCCCACCAGCCGGACGCGCGACGTCGTGCTCGCGACCGACACCAACAAGGTGCTTGGCCTGACTGGCGTCAGGCGGTGTGGCAAGACCTTCTTGTTCTTCGACACGATCCACCGCCTGCTGGCCCGAGGGGTCAATCGACACCAAATCATCTACCTCAACTTCGAGGACGATCGACTGCAACCGGTGGCGGCCGCCGAGCTCGACCTCGTGCTGCGTTGCCAGCGCGAGTTGTTCGAGCCAGCGCGCACCGGTCGACTCTATCTCTTCCTCGATGAGGTCCAGAGCGCGCCAGGCTGGGAGCGATGGGTGCGTCGCTTGCATGACACGGAGGACATCTCGATCTTCGTCACTGGATCCTCGTCCGATCTGCTGACGCGCGAGCTTTCGTCCGCTCTGCGCGGGCGCAGTGTCACCTTGGAAGTGCTACCGCTCAGCTTTCGCGAGTATCTCGCGTTTCGCGGCATCGAACTGCAGCAGCACGACGCCCACAGCGAGAGCGTCGCGCGCGCCGCGCTTGAGCAGTACTTGCAGTGGGGCGGCTTCCCGGAGGTGGTACTCGCGACTCCAGCGATGCGGCCATTGATCCTGGAGGAGTACGCATCACTGATGTTCTGGCGCGACCTCGTCGAACGCCACTCGATCCGCAACGAACCGGTCATGCGCAGTCTGCTGCGGCACTGCTTCCGCAACACGGCATCGCTGGTCAATCTCAGCAAGCTGCACCGCGACCTGCAGTCACAGGGTCTGGATATCGGCAGGAACACTTTGTTCGAATACTTCGCGATCCTGCAGGACTCCGGCTTGGTGTTCTTGCTGCCGATCCACGATGGCTCGGTGCGTCGCCAGGCGCGCAATCCGCGCAAGCTGCACGTGATCGACCCGGGGCTCGTCGCGGCGTTCAAGGCGCGTTCGGAGCTCGACGTTGGCCACAAGTTGGAGACGGCCGTGTTCTTGCAGGGACGACGTCGTTGGCGTGAGTGGCACTATTGGCTTGGCGAGGCTGAGGTCGATCTGTGCGATGCCGAGGGGCGCACCTTCGTCAACTCGTGCTGGAACCTGGGCACCCAGGAGACGATCGAACGCGAGATCCGGGCGATGGCAGCTGGCCGACAACTGCTGCCTCTTGCCGAGGGCGTGCTCGTCTACCACGAGGAACTGCACGGAGCGGGTCGGCAGATTCCGGGCGCGTGCCCGGCATGGAAGTGGCTGCTCGAGCAGTCCGTGCGCGGCGCGCAGTGAACCGTCGAGGCGAAGTGGTCCTACGAGTGGCCACCAGGACGACCAGCCGTCATCGTCCGATGCACCGCACGAGGCTCCGCGGTGGCGTGTGACCCAGAGACCCTGAGCGACCCCGTCGTACAAAGACCTTCGTGCCGTGTGCTGGCCCAGCCGGTGGTCAGAGGCATGGCGGAAGGCTCGACGAATCGTGCGCGAGCATGCGCACCGCGTCGTTGACGAACACCGGCTGCCCCGCGTCGCGTCGCTCTGCGCTCTCGGCTAGAACCAGTCCGGGAGGTTCTCTGGATCGAGCCCATCGCCTGCAGGATCAGCGCCTGCACGTAGGTCGGATCGAACGTCACTGGGCTGCGCGCATCCGGGTGAGGTGCTCCGCGAGGGAGTCGCGCTCGGAGCTGTTGCTGAACTTCGGCTCGCGCTCGGCGGCCTCCAGCATCGCGATCGCCGCCGCGCGTTCCCCGTTCTGTTCGAGCGCCCGGGCTAGGGCGATGCGGATCGCCAGCTCGCTGCCCTTGCTGCGTTGGTCGGCGAGCCGTGCGTGCGCCAACGCGGCTGGTGCATCGACCGTCGGCTGGGCCAGCAGTACATCGGCGAGGATCCAGGCGCCATTCGGTCCCTTCGGGTCGAGTTCGTTGGCGCGGCGGGCAGCCGGTAGCGCCAGTTCCAGCAGGCCGAGATCGAGCGCCGTGCGCGCGAGGTTGAACTGCGGGATGAGGTCGTTGGGCGCCAATTGCGTAGCGCGCACGAACAGCACGAACGATTCCTGTTTGCGGCCGGCGCGCTTCAACGCATCGCCGAGGTTGGAAACCGACCTGACGTCCTCGGGATCGTTCGCGACGGCTTGCTCGAACGCGACGACGGCGCCCGCGAAGTCGCTGGCGCTCATGAGTAGGTTGCCAAGATTGTACGCCGCGGGTGCGTAGTCCGAATGCACCTCGAGGGCGTGCTTGAAGGCGGCCGTGGCCGCCGCGGTGTCGCCCCCCGCACGCAGTGAAAGACCGAGTGCATTCCACCAGAAGGAGCTCTGTGGTTTGAGTGCCACCGCGCGCTGCAGAGCCTCCACCGACTTGTCGAAGACCTTCTGCTTGCGCAGCACTATGCCCATGTTGCCCCAGGAGAGCGCCTGGCCGGGGTCGCTCGCGATCGCCTTCTCGTTGGCCTCGATGGCTTCGGCGAACTGGCGCAGTGTCTCGTAGGCAGCGGCGCGGATTCGCCAATAACTGGCCATCGAGCCCGCGTGCGGGGCGGGGTCGGTGAGCAGGGCCAGGGCTTGTTCCGGCTCGGCCTTGGCCAGGACATTGGCCCGGCGACGCTGCGCGACCGGGCTGTCGGGAAAGTGGCGGGCAAGGGCGCGTTCTGCTGTCAATGCCACTGGCCTGTCGCCGGCGAGATCGGCGGCGTCGACCAGAGTGATCAGGTAGCTGATGCGCGGCGAGGGTGCCAACGCCACGGCCATTTTCGCCATCTCGACTGCATGCCGCAGCACACTGCGCACCTGGGCGTCGTGGAACAGGGCAACCTCGAACATCAACTGGGCCCGCACGAAGCAGTCGAAGGCATCGTCACGTTTCCCGCCGACGAGCTCCGTCAGAACGAGCGGTTGCAGCAGCGATCGGCGCACGAGTTCCACGGACGGTCCGGTGAACGGCGCCAACACGGTGCGTGCCTGCTCGGTGAGTTTCTGCTGCTGCAGCAACAGCGCCCGCGAGATCGCGACTTCCTCGTCGGTGGCTGGCATGCCGTCGAGAATCGCGAGGGCAGTCTTGGCATCCGATTCGTGGGCCATCCACCAGGCCTCCGCGAGCACTTCTTCGCGCGTTCGCGCCGCTTCGGCCGCCGTCGCCGCTTCGATGCGCGGGGCGTTCGCCCACAGGTATCCGAGGGTGCCGGTCAGCACGGGCACCGCGATGAGCAGGATGACGGTGGCGACGGCGCGCCACGGTTCGCGGCGGGCCCAGCGCAGCATGCGCTCGGAAGCGGTCGGCAAGCGCGCACTGACCGCGGCGCCTTGCTGCAGCGCGCGCAGGTCGGTGAGCAACGCGGCGGCCGAGGCATAGCGGCGCGTGCGGTTCTTCTCGAGCGCGCGCAGCACGACGGCGGCGAGGTCGCTCGACACGGCACGTTCCTTTTGCAACGACGGTGGCTCGGCGGACAGGATGTTGTGCAGCGTGGCCTCCTGCGTGGCCGCGGCGAACGGATGACGGCCGGTGAGCAGTTCGTGCAGCACGACGCCGACCGCCCAGACGTCGGTGCGTGCATCGACCACTTCGCCGCGCACCTGCTCGGGCGAGGCGTAGTCGAGCGTGCCGAGGAAGCCGCCTTCGCGCGTCAACGACGGCAACGCTTCGTCGCTGGCGATGCCGAAGTCGGTGAGCATGGGACTGCGGTCGTCGCGCACGATCACGTTGGCGGGCTTGACGTCGCGGTGCACGAGGCCCTGCGCGTGTGCATGCACCAACGCATCGACGAGCTGCACGACCAGATCGATCGCATGCCGCGGCTCGCGGAAGCGCACCTTGCAGGTGTGCAGCGATTCGCCGTCGACGAGCTGCATGGCGAAGAAGTGCTGGCCCTGGTCGCTGCCAAAGCCAAACACCTCGACGATGTTGGGGTGGCGCAGGCGGCCGGCAGCGGCGGCTTCGCGGCGAAAGCGGGCGACCGCGGCGGGACTGGCGACGAGCGCGGGAGCGAGCACCTTGACGGCGACGCGGCGGTCGAGTGAACGCTGCCAGGCTTCGTGCACGATGCCCATGCCGCCGCGGCCGAGTTCGCGCACGAGACGGAAGTCGCCGAGCACCCGTTCGTCGTCGGCTTCATCACGCGCACCCTCGCCTTCCAGCATCGGCTCGAGCAGGTCGCGCAGATCGGGATGTCGGGCCAGCAGCAGCTCGGCGTCACCCGGCGTCGTCGGCGGCGCGGCGAAGAATACTTCGAGCGCCCGTTCGAGTCGTGAGCCTGGATCGCGTGCTGCCGTCATGGTGAGGTCGGCGCGTCGCGCCGGAAGTCGCCGCGGCGCCGCTGCTCGCGCAGCCGCGTCGGCGTGTCGGAGACGTCGCCCATGCGCCGGATTGCAGGCGGGGCGCTCGAAGGTGTCAATGCGTGGTGAGGAGAACGGCGGGGGCGTGGCGGACCAAGAACGGCGAGCACACCATGACAGCGGGGTCTGTTCGCAAACCACACGGCGGAACCGATGGAACCAACCGGGCAACTGCAGGCGTCTACGTGGCGGCCGCGGCGCTGCGAACTTCCTATGCCTCGGCGATCGGGGCCGGTCGCTGCTGTGGCTCGCGGGCTGGTTCGGTCATTGCTTCACCCCGAACAGACAGCCATCGCCGAGCGGCACGATGACCGAGCGAAGATTGGGCGTCGCGCGCACCGCGTCGAGGAAGGCGCGGATCGCGACCGGCGTCGTGTCGGTGCCATGCGCGACATCACCGCCGGCCAGCACATTGTCGGCGAGCAGGATGCCGCCGGGTCGCAGCAGTCGCAGGGCGTGCTGGAGGTAGGTCACGTAGCCGGTCTTGTCGGCATCGAGGAACATGCCGTCCGCGGACTCGGCCGGCAGCGCGCCTAGCGTTTCGGCGGCATTGCCGAGACGAACTTCAATCTTGCCGCGTTGGTCGGAGCGTTCGATCCATTGCCGCGCGAAGGTCGCGTGGTGCGCATCGATCTCGTGCGTGATGACGCGGCCGTCGGCCGGCAGGCCCCGCGCCATGGCGATCGCGGAGTAGCCGCCGAGCGTGCCGACTTCGATGACGGTCTTGGCTTTCGCGGCGCGCAGCACCAGCTGCAGGAACGCGGCTTGCTCGGGTGCGATGTGGATTTCGGGCAGGCCTGCTTTGGCGGCGGCGGCGCGCAGGTCGCGCAGCAGTGGGTCCTCGGGGATCGTGGCGGCGGCGATGAAGGCGAACAGATCATCGTCGACCGGGGTGCTCGACTTGGACATGGCTCAGAGGGTATCGCGGTCGTTTGCGTCTGCGATCACGTTGGCGAGGGAAGCAATGGCGTCGACTGGCGCGCAGTCGTCGTCGACAGGGAAACTCGATTGGCCATGGCGGCGGTCTCGTTCCTCACAACCGCTTGCCGACGAACTTCCCGCCACCCTGGTGCAGCGTCAGTTCCTTGCCATCCACGGTGAACACGAGCTTCACCTCGTGGTCGAACGCGGCGCGGAACTCGAGCCCGCCCTGCCACAACAGATCGAACGCGTCCTGACCCTCGGCCTTGCCGAGGCCGCGCAACTTCTCGCCCTGGCTCGTGATGGCGAGCGTCATGCCAATGGCCTCGAACTTGAAGTCGCCGACGAAGCCCTCGCGCACCTTGGCCGGCACCGGTAGCTCCTTGGCCACGAACGCGGCGACGCCGAGCACCGCCCGCACGATTGCCTGGCTGAGCTTTTCGGCGCTGGCGCGTTCCCCGTTGCTGATCACCGCGACATGCAGGTCGGCCTCGACCACTCGCAGCAGCATCGAGGTGAAACCGTTGATGCCGCCGCCGTGGTGAACGATGGTCTGGCCGGCGAGTTCGCCGTGCATCAGGCCAAAGCCATAGCCCGTGTCGCGGCCGTTCGGCAGCACCAACGACGTCGTCATCTGCGTGAACGACTCCGCGGTCACGACCTTGCCGCCGGCGAGCGCCATCGACCAGCGCACAAGATCCTCGCCGGTCGACAGCAGCGCGCCCGCCGCCCCTGGTTGGCTCATGCCGAGCAGGCCGTCGTTGCTGCGTTTGCCCTTCTCCATCGTGTAACCCTGCGCCCGGTTCTCGATCAGCTCACCGTTGCTGTCGTAGCGCGTGCGCCCAAGGTGCAGCGGGCTCGCAATCTCATCCTGCACGACCTGCGCGAAGGGCACGCCGTGCACCTTTTCGAGCACCATGCCGAGCAGGTAGTAGCCCGTGTTGTTGTACTTCCAGTCCGTGCCTGGCTCGAAGTCGAACGGCTTGCCGGCGACGAAGGCCAGCAACTCCTGGTGGCTGAGCTCGAGTGGGTTGGTCTTCTCCCAGGCCTCGCCGACGTCGGTGTAACTGGGGATGCCGCTGCTGTGATTGAGCAGCATGCGCAGCGTGACCTGCTTGCCCTGCAGTGGGAAATCCGGCACGTAGGTCGCGACGCCGTCGTCGAGCGTCACCTTCTTCTGTTCGACGAGTCGCATCATCAGTGCTGCGGTGAACTGCTTGGTGATCGAACCGATGCGGAACATCGTCGCGCCGTTCGCTGGTGCTTTGAACTCCGCCTCGGCGAGGCCGTAGCCCTTGCTCAACAACACCTCGCCGCGTTGCGCGATACCGACCGAGAAGCCGACGGCGTCGGGCTTGGCCAGGCGTTCGGCGAGCAAGGCATCGACCTTGGCGAGCCAGGTCGGTGCTTGGGCCGCGAGCTGCAGGGTGACGAAGGAGAACGCGGCGAACCGCACGAATGTCGAGTGGCGCTTCACGAGGGGCAAGATGCTACGCGCGGCTGGTCACTTTAACGCGAGACCTCGCACGAGCTTGAGCAGGGTCAAGGCAGCGAGTTGCGCGGCGCACCTGCACGGACCGGAGCGTCCGCTCACTAGCTAGATCTCGGCGCTGGCTCGGGCTCCACTCGATCCGGGCGCGTTGGCCGATGACGACGATCGCGGTGGCGTGGGGAAATTCGGCTACTTCAGAAGTGCCGCCATCGCGCGGCCGAGTGCGTCGCCGGTTGCGTAGTAGGTCTCGGCGTTGTGATTGTAGTGATGGCCCTGATTCACCGGCGACACGTCGGCCTCGCGCCACAGGTCGCGGGTATCAATCGCTTTCACATTACCTTTGAACTCGGGGTACTTGCCGTTGTCGCCATCGACTGCGAGCTGAGCTTCCGCGATCTGCAATCCGAAGCCTTCGCGCCCAGCATTGCCGCACCCGGTTGCCAACACGAACTTCGCATTGGGCGAGTTGAAGTCTTTCCGCAGCGCCTTGATGAGATGCACGAGGTTCTGCTCGTAGCGACCGGCCAGCGCGGCGCTCTGATCTTTGTGTCCCTGCCACCACACAAAGCCCGCGACTTCGTAGCCCTGCCCTTTGTAGCCAGGGTAGTACTTTTCGAGGTTCTTCAGGACGGCTTTCGCATGCGCCGTATCGGCGTCGTACTGACGGCCGGCGTACCACGAAACCGGCTTCGGCTGCGCGCCCTTGTCCCAAAAGTTGGCGACGTCCTTGGAGCCCGCATAGATCTTTCCTTCGAACTCAAATCGCTCGCTGCCAGGTGGCAGCAAATCCCATCCGAGGCTGCGATTGCCGATGCAGGCTTTGAGTAACAAAACCGGTGCGTCGTGCAGATGACCAATCACATGCCCGAAGCCCAGCTCGGGACCGAACGTCTCTTTCGGAGTCAGCCATTCGTTGCGGACGTCGCCGTACTTCTCCATGTCCTTGAAGTCGACGCCGCGCTGATCCATCACGTGGGCGTATCGCACGTCCTGCCGAGTGGTCCAATTGCCCGCGTCATCTACCAAGTGCTGATACTTGCCCTTCTCCTTGACCATGAACTCCAATGAGCCCTTCGTCTCCTTGGGCCCAACCCTGCCAAAGCCCAGCATGTTGGACTGTCCCAGCATGATGTAGACCTTGATCGGCTTGCTCTGATCGGCCGGCTTGCCATCCGGCCTCGGCAATTGGTGTTTCGGATCGGTATCGAATTGTTCTGCTGCCGTGGCGTTGGCCGTGCCCATGACCGTGCCGGCCAACAGAGCTAGCACTCCGAGTAATGAGTTCCAGTTCATGATGTTGTCTCCAGCGCGCATCGAAGGTCAGCATGGCCGTCAGGTTGCTGCGACGATCGCACGACGGCTGCAAAGCGCGGCTCGACCCTGCCGCGGCCTCGGCCTCATTTGGTCATGCAATCCTGCTGCACATCCCAAAGTCGCAGCCGCAGACACTTGATGATCTGTCGCGGACTCAGCGATGTCGTGCCCGGTGTCTGCAACTCGACGATGCCCGCCATCGCTTCCGGCAAGCGATAGAACGGGATCTTGGCGTTGACGTGATGCACGTGGTGATAGCCGATGTTCCCCGTGAACCAACGCATGAGCGGTCCCATGCGGATGTAACTCGAGGAGCTCAGCGCCGCCGCGAGGTAGGTCCAGTCCTCGCGGGCCATGATCTTCACCAGCGGATAGTTGTGCTGGGCATAGAACAAGTAGGCGCCAAGTCCGCAGGCCACGGTCATCGGCACCACGACAAGGAACAGCATGAGCCCCGGGGCGAAGATCGCCAGCAGGACGATCAACGCCGCGTGCAAGACGACCGCGAAGCCCGCATCCATGTGCTGGCGACGATCGACGAGGAACGAGCGGATGCACATCCCGTACAAGAAGATCGTCAGATAGCCGAACGCGATCGTGATCGGGTGCCGTTGCATGACGTAGGAGAAGCGCTTCATGCGGCTCGCTCGGATCCAGGCCGCGGACGTCATCACGGGGTACGAACCAATGCTCGAGCCGTACATCTGGCCGACGCTGCGATGATGATGGTCGTGCGAGCGCGACCAGATGCTGGGCGGATTGAGCACCAGCAACCCATAGCCGTACATCAGCGCGCTCACGACCTTCGACCCCTTGAGGATCGTGCCGTGCTGCACGTCATGGTAAATGATGAACATGCGCACCATTACCAAGCCGAGCAGGAGGCTGGCTGGCAGGCGGATTGCCCACGTCGGCGCGACGCAGATCGTCGCGGCAAGGGCGAAGAGGATCGACAGGGTCGAGAGGAAGTGCCACCAACTTCGTGGGCGCTGTTCTTGGGCGTAGGTCAGGGTGTTCCGGATGATCTCTTTGGACTCTCGCATCAAATAATCGCAGCAGCAGGAGGCAGAACCTGCCCAGCGGGCAGGTCCGGCGGACCCATTGAGCGACGATCCTTTCGAAGCTCAACGGGAGGGCTAGACGAAGTGTTGGGTAGCACGCTCTGCTCGGCCAGACCAGTGTCCGCGCCGATTTCTGGTGTTGATGGCGCAGCGGCCTACCGAATCATCGCGCCGCGGCGAGGGTCGCCGGTGCAAGGCACCGGCGCTCGTTCGCACCGCGCCAGGAGCGCGGGCAGCACGCAATCGCGCGGTGCCGCTCGTAGCATGCGACCTCACGCATGAGCCGCCGCACACTGCTGTCGATCCTCGTTCCCCTCGTTTTGCTCGGCGCCTACTTCGTCGTCACCACTTGGGTGCGTGCGCACGTGGATGCGCTGATCCAGCACGCGGTCGGCCAGCCGTTGCCGCCGTTTGGCCTCACGGATGGCGCGGGCAAGCAGTGGTCGCTGGCAGATCTGCGCGGCCAGCGTGCGGTGCTGCACTTCTTTCGTTCGCGCTGCCATGTCTGCGAGCTCGAAGCTGCCGCCGTGCGCGAACTCGAAGGCAACCTGCCGCCCGACGTCGTGCTGCTGCACGTGATGACGGATGCGGTGCTGAAGTTTCCGGCGGAGGAAACGGCCAAGGCCATCGCGAGCAAGCACTACGCGCGCCCGATCCTGATGGCGGACGCGACCTTCGTCGACGCGTTTCACAAGGTGTCGTGGTCGAACGTGACGCCGGTGACGTACGTCGTCGATGCGCAAGGCGTCGTGCGCTATGGCCTGCGCGGTGCACAGACGCGCGCGGTCATCGAGCAGGCGCTGGCCGCCGTGAAGTGAGCGGCACGCAGGGAACGGCGGCGCCGCTCACTTCTGCAAGAACAGCCAGACGTGGCCCGTGCGCTGCTCGCTCGCGAACGTCTCGCGTTCCTTCTCCAGCGCGGCGTACTGCTCCTGCCACTTCTTCTGGCCGGCTTCGTCTTGCGCTTGCGGCGCTTGGAAGAACGCCTGCTGCTTCTTCTGCCACGCTACGAACTTCGTGCGCGCCGCGGATTCTTCGACGCCCTTCGCGGCGTGCATCAGCGTGACCGTGTCGCCGACCAACAGGTCGAGCTTGCCGTCGCCGTTGACGTCATCGGCCCAAACCCGTGTATCGCTGGCTGGCGCCTTGCAGTGTGCGTCGCCGAACACGACCTCTTCTTGGTTGGCATGGCCGGCCGCCTTCAACAGCGTCTGCATGGCAGCGAACTTCAGGGCGCCCTTGTTGCCGATGTTCTCGAACAGGAACACGCCGCCTTGGGCCGAACCGCTCAACAGATCGAAGTCGCCGTCCTTGTCCCAGTCGATCAGGAACGGATCACCGTGCGACTGCACCGCCATGGGTTTGCCACCGCTCTTGAGCATGGTCGCCACGGGTGCGAACTTGCCTTTGCCTTCACCGGCGAAGAAGGCGAAGGTGCCGCGGAAGTTGCCCGCGACGATGTCGAGCTTGTCGTCGCCGTTGAGGTCGACCGCGAACGGGCGCGTGCAGATGCGATCGATGATGTCGTCTTCTTCTTTGCCGCGCGGCAGCAGCAGTGGCTCGCCGTCGCTGCCCTTCAGTTCTGCGGCCTTCTCGAAAGTGCCGTCATGGTTGCCCCAGAGCACTTGGAACAGGCCCGCCATGTCTTTGTCTTGGCGTGAGTAGGAGCCCGAGAGCAGGTCGAGGTTGCCGTCACCGTTGAGGTCCACAAACTGTGGAGTCGAGGACGTGCATCACCAGACGCCGGGAACTTCGGCGATGGCGCCGGCCGCCATCAGCCACTCGCCGGCGGCGAGCTTGCTGCCGCCGAGGCCCTTGTAGACCTTCATCTTG
>CANEYR010000057.1 GCA_947444055.1 Planctomycetota bacterium | reverse complement strand
CAATATCGGCCGCCACTTTGCCAAAGCCATGCACCGGCACGATGACGCGCTGGCGGAACAGGAACGACGGCACGTTGGTGATGGTGACGCTGCGCACCTTGCCAGCCTCGACCGCAACGCGACAGGTGACGACGCCTGCCGGGGTGTCGAGCACCAGCTCCGTGATCGGCTCCTGTGCGGCAACCATCCCCATCGCGACGGCAACGGTCGCCACGCCGATCGCGCCATGACCGCACATTCCCAAGTAGCCCGCGTCGTTGGCGAAGACGACGCCGAGATGCGCGCCCGGGGCACATGGTGGCAGCAAGTAGGCGAGCACGATCGCGTCGTGACCACGCGGCTCGAGCACGAGCGCGCGCCGCAGGTGATCGAACGAGCGCTGCAACGTCTCGCGTTTGGCCGCCATCGTGGCGCCAGCAATCGGCGGCAGGCCACCCGTCACGATGCGCGTCGGTTCGCCCGCGGTGTGCGAATCGACGGCCTGGATCAAGTTCGAGAACTGCAACATGGCGCGCATCATGCCCCGCGTCCCCATCAAGGAAAGTCGTGTTGCCACCGAGGCGGGCGGGTGCGCACGATGCATACTGTGCGCATGAAACGTACGAATCTGGTGCTTCCGGAGGAACTGCTCCGCGAGGCCGTCCAGATTAGCGGCCAGAAGACCTTCTCAGGCGCCGTAGTCGTCGCCCTCGAAGAGTTCGTGCGCCGCGCCAAAGCGCGCCAAATCCTGCGCCTGCGCGGCACCGGCGTCTGGAAGGGCGACTTGGCGGAGATGCGTGGTGATGCTGCACCTCGCCTTCGCCGGAAGGCCCGATGATCCTGGTCGACACCTCGCTGTGGATCGACCGTGCGATCGGCGACTGACTGCCTGATGGCCGCCTGCGCGCTGCGCCACGACCTCGAGATTCTTCACCGAGACCGCGACTACGACCACTTGGCCCGCGTCTCTTCGTTGCGCGCCCGGCAGCCGTGATGGGAGGGGGTCCGATCGCGAAAATCCCGGGTCGGCCCGTCACGCAGCGCCCGCCCTGGTGATGACACGATGCCTACGTCGCAGCCGCCTCCCCCGTCAGTCACCCAACCATGTTACGACTCCTCACTGCCTCCCTCGCCTGCGCCTTCGCCACCCTGTTGCCCGGCCAATACGACCAGGAACTCTCGGTCCCAACGGCCAACGCCACGCTGGTCGCAGCGACCGTCGCCGAAATCACCACGGTGATCAACTCCGGCTACCGCCCGATCGACCTCGAGGTGACCAGCGCCTCGCCGCTGCGCATGAACGCCGTGTTCGTGCACAACTCGGGCTCCTACAACCAAGCGTTCGCCTGGTACGCCGGCATCACCGCCGCCCAGGTCTCGTCGTTCCTGACCACGAACCAAGCCCGCCTCAGCGAACTCGAGCCCTACGACGATGGCAGCGGCAACACCCGCTTCGTCTGCGTGATGGTGAACAACACCGGCGCCAACGCCCGCCAGTGGGGATGGCTCTACAACACGACGACGACGGTGATCAACAACACCATCACCGCCAACGGCCATCGCATCTTCGACCTCGACACCTACACGATCGGTGCCACGACGTACTACAGCTGCATCACGATCCTCAACGCCGGCAGCGACAATCGCCCGTGGTGGTGGTACCTGAACGTCACCTCGGCCCAGGTCGGCACGTTCGCCAACCAAAACCAGGCGCGCCTGTTTGACCTGCAGCGCCGCAGCAACGGCAACTTCGACATCGTGCTGGTGCGCGACGCTTCGCCGCCGACGTGGCATTGGTTCATCGGCCTCACCAGCGCGGCGATCTATCCGACCCTCAACAACTACGCCCAGCGCCCAATCTGCGTCGACAGCTACATCGACCCGGTCACCCTCCAGCGCCGCTACATCACGCTCGGCATCCAGAACGAGAACGACCTCACGGCCGGCGTCTGCGAGCTGATGCACGCGACCGTCGCCGACGGCACCATGGGCGCCTATCTCAGGCGGATCGACGGTGCGTCCAACTCCGAAGTCGCCGGCTTCAACCAGAACACCGTCTTCGAGCCAGCCAGCACCATGAAGACCGTCGCGCACACTCACGCGATGCGCCAGGTGCGGCTCAACAACGTGACGTTGGGCACGCTGATCCCGGTGGCCACCGGCATGAGCGGCTCGTGCCCGACCGGCACCGGCGTGCAGCAGGAAACCCTGCAGTACGCGCTGACCAGGATGATGGAGAACTCCGACAACGCGCGCACGGCAGCGGTGGTCGCGTACTTCGGTCTGACCGCGATCAACAACACCGCCGCCGCCCTCGGCATGGCGAACACCGACTGGAACCACACCATTGGCTGCGCGACGGCTCTGACTTCGCCCAATGAACTGACGCTCGTCGACCTTGCCGATCTGCACGATCAGGTCGAAGGCGGCTACCTCGGCTCCTGGCGCGACACGTTCTACGACCTCATGGCTGAGGGCCTGCCGTCGCACAACCTGGACACGGTCATCAATCAAGAGGCCGCGTCGTTGGGCGGCTTCAGCAGCGCGACGATCGCCTCGTTCAAGGCCCAGTGCGCGCTTGCCCACAAGCCCGGTGGCTACGGCTGGACCTCGGGCGGCTCGACGTGGTACGAGCGCGCCAGCGGCGGTTGGATCCGCATCCCCTGGGTGATCGGCGGCGTCTTGAGCAGCCGCGAGTACGCGTTCGGCGCGTTCGTCAACCGCGCCAGTATCGAAGCCGACGCGATCAATGCGATCTACAGTGTCGCCATCCCGGAGATGCTGCGCCCGACGCTGCGATCCGCCCTGCAGAGCTGGGGCACGTCGTTGGCCTCGACGACCAGCTTCGGCGCCGGCTGCGGCTCGCCGAACCCGCTCACACAGAGTGTCTTCGGCCAGCCGCGCATCGGCACGACCTTCAGCTACCTCGTCACCAACGCGTTCGCCAATTCGATCAACATGCTGGCCTTCGGCATGTCGAACACGAACGCCAACGGCGTGCCGCTGCCCGTGTCACTGGTGCCGCTGGGTAGCGAACCTGGTTGCTTTGGGCGGGTCTCGTTGGACAGCACTGTGGTGGTGATTGCCAACGCCGGCGGTAGCGCCAGCAGCTCGATCGCAGTGCCCAACAGTGGCACGCTGCTCGGGCATGTGCACTACACGCAGTGGTTCTCGTTCGGTGCTTTGGCGTTCCGGACCAGCAACGGCATGCGCACGGAAGTCGGGCTCTAAGCCCCCGGCGCCTCGCGCCACGACGGCCGCGGGCGCCACTCGCAAGTGGCGCCCGACCTGCCCGCCGTCCGTCCGTGCTGCCACGATCGTCGTTGAGTGGCGCCGACTGCGTGGTGATACTCCCGCCCCCCGAATGCCACCTGTTCCCGACGTCTGGACTTGGATCGCGATTCCCGCCATCGGCGGCCTGATCGGTTGGAGCACCAACTGGCTGGCTGTGAAGATGATCTTCCGCCCGATCAAGGAACGGCGCTTCCTCGGCATCCGCGTGCAGGGCCTGATCGGCCGCCGCCAGCAGGATCTGGCGAAGGCAATCGGTCGCGTCGTCGGCACCCACTTGGTCGAGCACAAGGACGTCGTCAAGAGCCTCAATAAGCTCGACTTCGGCGCCATCCTGAGCGGCGTGCTCGACAAGGGGCTTGCCCCAAAGATCGCGGAGCTGCGCGGCCTGCCGCTGATCGGCGGCTTCCTCACCGAGGAACGCGTGCGCGACATCCGCACGTCCATCATCGACGGCATCATGAAGCACCGCGAAGCGGTGATGGACGAGGTCGAACGTGGCCTTGCCAAGGGCCTCGACGTGCCAAACCTAGTCGAGAAGAAGGTCGCGGCGTTCGCCATCCAAAAGCTGGAAGCGATGATCCTCGAGGTCGCCGGCCGCGAACTGCGGGCGATTGAAGTGTTGGGCGGAGTTCTCGGCGTGCTGATCGGTTTCTTGCAGGTTGGTTTCGTCTGGATCCATGGCTGACCCGGTTACGTCGGCCGCCTGCCTCGACTAATCCCCTAAGCAATGTCGGTCCGCCTACCTTTCGTCGCGTCCTTCCCCACGCTCGCTCTGCTCGGCTGCGCCCTGTTCTCGGGCAGCGTTGTCTTCTCGGGCATCGTTTTCTTCTCGGGCAGCCTAGCCTTCTCGGGCAGTTTGGCCGCCCAAGAGGTCGCCAAGAAGCCCGTCACCGCCGAGCCCGAGCAGGCCCCCGCCGCGAAACCGCTGCCGCCCGCCTATCCCGGGAAGGATCTGCTGTCGCCGTTCCGCAACCCGACCGACGCCTACGCGCCGCCGGACGAGATCTATCGCCTGTTGCGCGTGATGCAGATGATCGCCGAGGCGCAGAACGCGCCGAAGCACTTCGACACGCGCGGCTGTGAAGTGATCGAAGACAAGCGCTGGCAGAGCGCGCGCGGCGAGCTGATGCAGCAGAAGGTGGAGGCCGGCTACTTGGCGCAGATCATGCGGCTGAATCGCAATCCGATCGATCGCGCCACCGCGTTCTACGGCGCCTTCTTCGTCGGCAACATCGATCACGTGTTCGAGCTGATCTCGCACATTCCGGGCGAGCCCGAACGCCGCACGCGCGAACGCGCCTTCCCGCGCGCGATCGAGTTCTTGCGCACGCACTTGAAGAAGCGCTTTGGCGATCTCACCGACGAGCAGAAGAAGGAGATCAAGGCGAGCATGCCCGAAGTCGGCAGCCCCGCGGCGAAGGCCCGCGGCCTCCTGCGCGATCCCCGCGACGATGACCACTTGCACCAGCTGTCGTTGGTGCCGTTCTTCCAACTCTTGGAGGTCGATGACGCCCTCGACCAGGCGCAGGCGGCGTGGTTCTTGAAGGAGGTCTTCTCGATCCGCTCGGACCTCGCCTTGCTGTGGCTTGAACCAGCGCTGCCGCGCTTGCACCAACTGCTGCTGTCGCCGTCAAAGCAGGTGCGCGAACAAGTGATCGGGCTGTTCCAAGGGGTCGGCCCGGCGACCCTGCGGCCAGTGCCGAAGGTCGACGAAGAGCTGGTCACGTGGGCGAAGGAAGCGACGAAGACGCTGTTCCCGCCCATCCGCAACGTCAACGACACCATCGTGCAGATGAACCCGAGCCCCGAACGCGATGCCATCGCCACGGCCGGTGTCGCGGCGCTGCAGACCTCTTCGATCGGCGATCCGTTTGCCGGTGCGCGCAATGATGGCAGTCGCTTCCGCGGCTTCCGCGTCGCGCGGGTGCCGGACGAACTGAAGCAGTTGGCGATTCCGGTGGAAGCGATCGTCACGACCGTCAACGGCGTCAACGTCACCGACGCCGCGACGCTGCTCGCGACCGTGCGGGAGCAGCTGGGTATCAAGAGCCAACCGCGCAGGCTGTTTGTTGAGTACGTGCTGAATGGCGAGCTGCGCGCGATCGAGTACCGGTTGCTTTAGTTACCACGATCACTTGTAGGTCTTGAGCACCCACTCGCGCCATTTCGCGTCGAAGGCCTCGGCCTCCAGCTCATAGACCAGGGCGAGCTGCTCCAGTTGGCGCGACGTGCCGTAGCCGCCGTTCATGCCCTTGCAGAAGGTGCCGAACTTGGCGCGATCGAGCGTCATCAAGTAGTCGACGCGCGACCACGCCTGCAAGTGCGCGAAGTAGCCAAACTCGGTCTTGCCCGCCAAGTCGCGGAACGGAATCAGCAGCTTCTCGTGCTGCGCGCGCGCCTTCATCTTGGCGTGCCACTTGTGCTGCGTTTCCGGATCGACGCTCTCCTCGTCCTTGATCGCCGCCAGGATCGTGCGCGACGGCACCTGCCGTTCGTAGTAGTGCGCCAGACCCAACGACAACCAGTAAGGCAACCCGCCGATCGCGTCGCCGAAGGTCTCAAACAGCAAGAAACGGAACTGCGCGTGCACCGTCGATTCGTCGCGCGTCTCTTCGCCTTCGGCCGTCAGCGCAAAGCCGCGCTGCATCGTCTTGCCGTAGTAGCAGCGCTGCGAATGCTCGCTCTTGATGTTGCAGAAGCGATCGAGGTAGCGCGCCAGGTCCGACTTCTTCTGGAACAGCAGGATCGGAAACTTGCCGGTCTGCCCCAGGTGCTTGCCGCTCGCCTCGTCGTGGCCGACCAACTTGGCGAAGTCCGCATACAGCTCCTCGGCGCGTTGGGCGTAGAGGTGCAGCCGCAGCCACGGCTCGAGCTTGCTGGCGCGCTCGGGGAACTTCGTGAAGCGCTTGTGCATGCGCTGCAACTCGCTGTTCACCAGCTTGCGGCCGTCGGACTCTTCGGGCATCGACGCCGTCGCCAAGTTGAACCCGATCAAGAAGTGCGCGGTCTCAATCCATCGCACGCGCCCGACGCCCAGCACCTTCTCGACCTCTTCGGTGAGCATGTTGTCGGCCCACACGAACGGGCCATACGCGATCACACCGGCCGCTTGCATGGCCTTTGGCTCGTTGGCCGTGAACGGATCCTTCGGGCCCGCCTTGACGATGTCTTCGTCGTCTTTGGTGGTGCCGGGCGGCGGGGTCTGGGCTTTTAGGAACGGGCTGCACAGCAGCAGCAATGAGAAGAACGTGCGAGCCAATGTCATACAGAAGGTTCGGGCAGCGCGCGGACCTTACCACAGCCGCACCTGCCAGTGGGTCCGCGGCAGCGACGCAGTTACTCTCGCCACCATGCGCCGCCGCTCCGCACTGCTGACCGTCCTCGCGATCGCGGTCGTCGGTGCGTTGTGTTGGGAGAATGGCGCCACGGCGCCAACGGGCGATGCCGCCCCCAGACAAGTCACCGCCACCCTGCAAGGTCGCATCGTCGACGAACGGCACGCGCCGATCGCGGCGGCGCGGGTGACGGCGTTCGCGCTGGAGAACGGCACGCCGATCGACCGCGAGTTGGCGCGCGCCAACACCCGAACCGACGGCATGTTCGAGATCGCCGTCCCGCCCGACACCGCGCTGTTCTTGTTAGTGGCGCCGATGGAGCTTGCGGTCGGCCCGCGCGTCGCCACGACGAGGGACGGTGCGCGCCCCGATACCGGCAACCTGCGCACCGACCTGCTGCCAACGAGTTTGCCGGCGCGCGCGACGATCGGCGAACCCCGCCAACTTGGCGACATCCTGCTAACCGCCGCGGCGAACGTGGTCGGCACCGTGCGTTGGTCCGATGGCCAACCGATCGCGCGGGCGACGGTGCTGGCGTTGCCACGCGATGGGGTGACGCTGGATCTCGGCCAAGGCGCTGCCGTGCAACGGCACCCCGATGGACGTCTCTCGCCCGCTGCCGTCGTGCACACCAACGACGACGGCGCCTTCACGCTGCCAGCCCTGCCCGGAGCGTCGCTCGATGTCGTCGTCAACGACATCCCAGCAACTCCCATCGTCGGCCTGTTGCAACAGTCGGTGGTGCCACCGCAACGACTCGACTTCACGTTGCCGCGCCCCATTCGTGTGCGTGCGACCGATGGCCAGGACGCCGTGCCGCACGCCCTCGTCGAGGTCGAAGCGTGGCACGAGGTGCGGGCGGATGACAACGGCATCGTGGCGCTGATCACCCAGCGCCCCCTGCGCGTGCGCGCCACGCATGGCGCCATGCGCTCACCGTGGCTCGACGTGCCCATGGCCGCCGCTGGCACCACCGTCGATCTGGTGATGACGACCGCACGCGAAGCACTCACGATCGAATTCACCAGCGACTTCCGTGTACGCAACACAGTGATCACATGGCGCGGCGACGGCGGCACGGAAGGGCGCGAGCACCTAGTGCGCGACGACACCAGCGGGCCGTTCCAACTGTTCCTCGCACCGGGTCGCTATCGCGTGACCGCGGGGCCCGGCGGCGGCGAACGCAACGGCTACTTCCTGTTGCCGATCGAACGCGAAGTCGACCTCACGAACGGCCCGCAAGCCTTGACGCTGCCGGCGGTGTTCGGCGGCACCTTCACCTTGATGGCAACTGATAGCAGCGGCGTCTGGATCGGCGGCACCTGCCAACTACGCGACAGCACTGGCGCCGACGTCACGGAACGCTTTCGTGTGCACGAAGGCACGCAAACGCGCGAAGGCTTGCCCGGGGAACTGCTCGCCAACGGCACCAACCACTTCACTCGCGTGCTGCCGCCTGGTGACTACGAGCTGATGTGCGACTTTGGCGATCACGGTGCGCAGCGACAGCGCGTCACTATCAAGGCGCGCGAAGTCAGTGAAGTGCGCCTTCGGGTGCCGTGAAGAGAGGCGCCCCCGCCGATGCGGTTGCCATCGTGATCCAGTCCTGATGGCCGCTGCGGTTCACTCGCCGTCGGGGACGGTGGCGCTCAGGGTCCGGGGTGGTTCGCCACGCAGCTTGCATTTCCTATCCCCCAACTCGGAGTCCCAAGGCTTCGGCAGGATGATGGTCCGATGGGCCTGTCCCGCAGAAAACACAGCCGCGAGTTTAAGATCGAGGTCGTGAAGCAGGTGGTCGACCGTGGTTGCTCGGCAAGCGCGCGTGTTCCCGGCGACGTTGGCGTTCAAGTTCGAGCGCGAGGATCGTGACGCTACTCAGTCTCGAACTCTTGGCGGGGAACCTGTGACTGGCGGACGATAGCGAGCAGTGTCCCGGTCTTGAGTTCCTTGTGATCTGGCACGGGCACAGTGATGGTCGATGTTGCCTCACGCCTCTGCATGACGACGTGACTGCCGCGCTGGCGAACCGCCACGAAACCGAGGCGCTGAAGAATCACGCACACCTCCCGTCCGGAGAGGCGACGAAGCCTAGGCAACCCGAACCTCGACGCGCGTCACGAAAACTTCATCGTGCAACCGTTGCTTCGCCTCTTCAGGCGAAGCGCTCTCGAAGAACAACTCAATGGCCTCGACTAGATTGTCACGAGCTTCTTCCACGGTGGCGCCCTGGCTGGCGATGTCGAGTTCGGGACAGAGGGCGACGAACATGTCGTCCTCCCGTTCGATGACGGCGGTGAATTGGCGTGTCTTGTCCATGGCGTTGGGTGCGGCTCGGGAGGATACCGCACCCACTTGACGAAAGCTGCCTGCGGGAGCGCGGCATGCGCGGCATGCAACGGGGTCGGAATCTCGGGCGGAACGCTGGGCCAGGTCGATCCGACCCCGAGGCCCTGGCCGGAGGGTGGCTCGGGACGCCGGAATTCCGGGACTCGGGCGCGGCTGGCCGCTCGGGTTGCCGACAACAAGATCGGCATCGTCGAGAAGCTCTGGGCGCGGCATGGTTCGCTCGCCGAGGGCAGGTTCATCGCGCTGCAGATCGGCGGCTTGCTGGCGAACAGTCAGCAACCGCTCGTGCCAACCCAACTGTTCGTCACCGGCGGCGACGGGGCCGGCGCAGGCGGCCATGGTCTGCTGAGTGTGCTGCTCAGCAAGCTGCTGGCGGAGCGCGTGTCGCCCGCACCGCTGCCATGACCGCCGACGGCCCCAATGCCGGACGCCGAGCGGGAAGATGCAAGCAGTTGCGTGAAGTGCGCATTCGGGTGCCGTGAAGCCAGCGCACTTCAGCGGCGCGGCTGCTTGCCCTTCGGACTCGCCGTCTTCGCCTTCGGGCTCGCCTTCTTCGGCTGGGCCTTCGCTTTCTTGGCGCGTTTCTTCGCCACCGGACCACACGCCCCCTCCCCCGCGATCAGGCCATAGCTCATCCGAATCAGTCGTTCGAGCTCGGCGTCGTCCGCCAGCGCCGACTCATCCACCGAGATCCAGCCGTAGCGACCGACGTACTTGGCGACGTGAAAGCCGGGCCGCGTGATCAGCAGCGACTGCAACTCACGCCCCACCTTCATGCCCACTTGCCAGCTGTCGCCTTCCAGGCCACAGCCGGTGTAGATCTTGCCGCCTACGTAAAAATGTGGCTCTCCGCCGAGACGGGAGGACTCTTCGGTATCGGGCAAGGCCGCGCAGATGCGGCGAACTCTCGACAGCAGGTTGCTCTTGGCCATAGCTGACTCCGGGACGATTTCGCCAGCGTAGCGCCGTCCTGCGGGCCTTCGCATTCCTGCACCTGACGAACCCCAGAGCGCCTGCTATCGTGCGGCGCCCACATGCTGCGTTCCCTTCTCCTGCTCCAGGTCGCCGCGCTGCTGCTGGCCGATCCGATTGCCGTCGGTTTCGCCAAGCTAGCGAGCTTTGAGTTCAAAGACGGCATGACGCTGCCCACGGAAGTCACCGACCTCGATCAAAAGGAAGTGACGATCCGTGGGTTCATGGTGCGGGAAGTGCCGGGCAGCGGGCCGGTGAGCCAGTTCTTGCTGATCAATGATGCGTGCGGTTGCAACGGCACCCCCAAGCTCAACGAGATCGTGTTTTGCACGCTGCCGACGGGCGTCACCATGGACATCAAAACTGGCGTCGTCAGCGTCACCGGCAAGCTCTACGTCGGTGAAGAGAAGGAAGACGGCGTCGTCATCATGATCTACCAGATGGACGCGGACACGGTGAAGTGAGACCGTGAACGCTGTGCGCATCCTGTTGCTCGTGGCGGTCGCCGCTCCTTTGCTCGCGTTGTGGCCTCGCCAACAAGACCCCGCCAACATCGATTGGGCGCGCGAGGTCGAACGCGCCTGCACCTCGCAGCGATTGGGGCTGCGCATCGCGGCGGCGCGCAAGGTCGCCAAGGCTGGCGCCCTCGCCGTTCCTGCCATTCGCGCGTTCGCCGACAAACAGGGCCTCAATCAGGTGCCGTCGACGATCGTCGATTCGCTCGCCGACGACGCTCCCGTCGATGCACCAACCATCCAACTCTTGATCGACTGGGCAAAGACGAGCGACTTCTACTGGCGCAGTGCGGCGATGCGCGGTCTGGCCCTCAAAGCCCCGCACGCCGGCGCCCAGACGGACGAGCTGCGCCAACTTTTCGTCGCCATGCACGCAGACCCGGCGTGGCTGATGCGCACACACGCTCGCTTTGGCACCGCGCTACTCGGCGACCCCTTGGCCGCAGCCCTGCCTGAGGACGACCCACGCGCCAAAGTGCGGCTGCCGATGCTGTTGTTGCTGCAGGACAAGCCGGCACCGCTGCAACCCTTGCTCGATGCCCTCGCTGATGAACGCACGTTCCAAGCCGACGCCTGGGGCCAACGCATGGCCTTCGAAGCGCACAAGGTGCTGAAGGCCTGGCTCGGCGACGCGCACCCACTGAAGGATGGCGGGTCGTTCGCGGACATCGCGACTGGCCTGCAGGCGTTGCTCGCCCCGTGCCGCAAGAAGTCTGGCCAGGACCTCACGCTGCCGGTTGCCCGCACGGATGCGGCGACCCAATTCATCGGCGGCCTCGAGCTGCTGTCCTGCAAGCACGGTGATCAGTTCGTGCAATGGACCGCTGACGGTGTCGTGCACCTGGGCATCGACGCGGGCGTTGCGCTCCAGCTGCCAGCCCCGACTTGGGACGCACTGACCAAGAATTGTGCGGACCTCGCGATCACCGGCGACCTCGGTGTCGTCGTGTGCGACAGCATCCGCTTGCGCCTCGCCGCGGCCCAAGTGCACGTCAAAGTCGCGCCAGCAAGCTTGCCAGCGGCCGCCACCAACTGGCTCAAGCGATTGGCTCAGGCGATCGAAGAGGCCGGTGAACCCCGTCTCGCCGCGGCTTTCCGCGCGGGGCTCGAACAGTTCGCAGCGCGCTGATCAGGAGACCTCCTTTCGATGTGTGGCATCATCGCCGTATTGCGTCGCACCAGTCGACGCCAAGCACCTTCCGCCGAGTCTTTGCGAGCCTTGCTCGCCGCGGCCGAACGCGCCTTCGCCCAAGGCCGTGACCCAAAGAACCTGGCCGACGCCGGCGACTCGCTGGCGCACCTCGATCGCGAACTGAAAGGCGTTCCCGGTTTGTGGACGCTGCTGCAAGACGCCGAGTTGCTGCGCGACCTGAGTGCGCGCACGCAGTCGCTGCACAACGACGTCACCACGTTTGAACGCTCGCTCGATGCGGCGGCCGTGATGGACAATCCGGATCCTGCCCTGGAGCTGCGCAACCAGGCACTCGTTCGTCTGAAGGACGCCCTGTGGGCCGTGCGCCGCGATCGCTTGCCGCATGCGCAGACGGTGCGCGAACTCGCCACCGGCAACGTTCCGCACCTGGCCGCCGCCGTCGCGTTCTCCAGTTTGCAGATCGCGCTGTCGGCACTCGACCGACTCGAAGTGCGCGGCCGCGACTCGGCTGGCATTTCGCTCGTCGTCAGCGGCATTGACCTCAACAGCATTGACCTCAACAGCATTGACCTCAACAGCATTGACCTCAACAGCAGCGGCATCAACAGCAGCGGCATCAACAGCAGTGGCATCAACAGCAGTGAACTGCGCGCGGCATTCGCAGGTCGCGACCAGGACCCGCTGTTCCAGGACGGCTCCGTCCGCATCGCCGACGGCTGCCTCAACTTCGTCTACAAGCACGCCGCCGAAATCGGCGAACTCGGCGACAATGTCAAAGCACTGCGCGCCGCCATCGCCGCCGACCGGCTGCTGCAACTCGCACTGCGGTTGCCAGGCACCGAAGCGCTCGTGCTCGGCCACACCCGCTGGGCCAGCGTTGGCATCATCAGCGAGCCGAACGCGCACCCGCTCAACCACGAAGAGACGAACGACGCGCACGGGCCCTACGTCATCGGCGCCTTGAATGGCGACGTCGACAACCACCACGAACTGATCGCGCGCCATCGGCTGCACATTCACGATCCGGTCACCACCGACGCCAAGGTCATTCCAACTCTGGTCTCGCACCAGATGCGTTCGGGGCTCGCGCTCGGCGAAGCCTTCCGTCGCACCGTCGCGTCGTTCGAAGGCTCGGTCGCGATCGCGGCCGCCACCACCAAGGAGCCGCATCGGCTGGCACTTGCCCTGCGCGGCTCCGGACAAGCGCTCTACGTCGGCACCAGCGAGGACACGTTCGTCGTCGCCAGCGAGCCGTATGGCGTCATCGAGGAATGCGAGCGCTACTTGCGCATGGATGGCGAGACGCCGGGCAATCCGCAGAGCGCGGCCTCGCGCGGCCAGGTCGTCGTGCTCGACCGCAGTGGTGCTGGTGAGCTCACGGGCATCACGCGCCTTGCCTACGACGGCACGGTGCTGCCGCTGCTCGACAAACAGCTCAGCCGCGCGGCGGTCACCACGCGCGACATCGACCGCGGCGAGTTCCGTCACTTCCTGCTGAAGGAGATCGGGGAAGCACCCACCTCGCTGCAGAAGACGCTGCGCGGCCGCATCGTGCGCCACAACGGCAAGCTGCGCGTCGCCCTGCCGCCAGCCTCCCTGCCACTCGCCGTCGGCGAAGCGCTGCGCAATGGCCAGACGAAGCGTCTGCTGGTCATCGGCCAAGGCACCGCCGCCGTAGCGGGCCAAGCGGTGGCCGGCTCGCTCACCGATGCCCTCGCCCGCACGGCCATTGCCGTGCAAGCGATGCCCGCGACCGAACTCAGCGGCTTCCTGATGCGCGACGACATGCGCGACACGTTGATCGTCGCCATCTCGCAATCGGGCACGACCACCGACACCAATCGCACGGTCGATCTGGTGCGCGGCCGCGGCGCGACGGTGCTCGCCATCGTCAATCGCCGCGGTAGCGACCTCACCGACAAAGCCGACGGCGTGCTCTTCACCAGCGACGGTCGCGACGTCGAGATGAGTGTCGCCAGTACCAAGGCGTTCTACGCGCAGTGCGCCGCTGGCCAGCTGTTGGCACTGGCGTTGGCGCGCGCCGCCAACGTCGCCGACGACCACCAAGAAAACGAACTGCTGCAAGCGCTGCTCGATTTGCCCGTCGCCATGCGCCAGGTGCTGCAACAGGATGAAGCGATCGCCGAGATCGCGCGTCGGCTGGCGCCGCAACGTCGCTACTGGGCGCTCGTCGGCAACGGCAAGAACCGCGTCGCCGCCGCCGAGATCCGCATCAAGCTCAGTGAGCTTTGCTACAAGTCGATCGCCTGCGACGCGACCGAAGACAAGAAGCACATCGACCTGTCGGCCGAGCCAATGATCCTCGTCTGCGCTGCCGGGCTGGTCGGCTCCACGGCCGATGACGTCGCCAAGGAAGTCGCGATCTACAAGGCCCACAAAGCCTGCCCGATCGTGATCGCAACGACCGGGGAGACTCGCTTCGCCGCCGCCGCCGCGACGAT
This sequence comes from Planctomycetota bacterium, assembly GCA_947444055.1. Classification (GTDB taxonomy): domain Bacteria; phylum Planctomycetota; class UBA1135; order UBA1135; family UBA2386; genus UBA2386. Next base: position 14,299 of record CANEYR010000057.1, on the reverse strand, counting down.
CTTCGTGCCGCCCGTTCACAGCTCGCTCGCCTACGTGCTATCGACGATGGCAGGCCACCTGTTTGGTTACCGCACCGCCCTCGCCATCGACCAGCTGGCGCTGCCGCTGCGGCGCATGCGCGGCGCCATCGAAGAGACCTTCGCCGAAGGCCACACCAACACCGACGTGCTCGGCACGCTGCGGCCGCACCTGCAACTGCCGTGGATCGACTTCCGCAAGGAGCTGCTGCTCGGTCGCTACGACGGCACCCTCGAAGCCTCCACCGCCGCGCGCCTCGTCTCGCTGTGCAACTACGCACTCGGCTTTGTGCCGCTCGATGTGTTCGCCATCGAATTCGGCGAGCCCGGCGCCCCCGGCATTGTCGTCGATCGCCTCACCGAAGAACTGACGCACGCGATCGACCAACTGACGCGTCCGGTCGATGCGATCAAGCACCAAGCGAAGACCGTCACGGTCGGCATTTCTCGCACCGACGAAGCGATGCTGACGGTGCCGCTGGTGCGCGCGCTGCTGCAAGCGGGTGCCGTTCGCGATCGCATCAGCTACCGCGATCTGCGTGCGCTCGCGAGTCTCGACCCCGCCGTCATCGAAGTGCTCGGCAGCACGCGCTATCGCATCGACGGCGACCTCGACCAGGGAACGGCGCGCATTCACGTGATCGACCAACGCGGCATCGCTACCAAGCTGCGTTCGCGCACATCCGGCAATCCGACGTTGCGCGGCACCAAGCACCTCGTCGCCATGGAACGGCAATGCCTCGTCGCACGCGGGCGCAGCGACGACCGCACCGTCGTGATGGTGCCGGAGGTCGATCAGAACCGCACGATCGGCATCACGCTGCTGCACGTGCAGTTCCACACCAACCGGGATGCGGCGACGTTGCGCGGCGCTCTCGGTGGCTATCGCAATCGCTATGCAGCGCTCAGTGACGCCGTGACCGAGACCGAGCCGTCGTTCGATGAGGCGCTGCTGGCGACGATGCCGATCGTCGATCTGCTGTGCGAACCGATCAACGCCCTCGCCGATCGGTGGCGCCAGGGCACTCTGCACCGCAGCTGAAACCTCCCGGCCACCCCGAAGGCTCAGTCTTCAGGGATCGCGAGCAACAACTCGAGCAGGTCCAAGATGTCGCGCCGCCGTTCTGTCACTACGCGATACACGATCTGTGGATCGATTCGGTCGTAGAGGTGAACCACGCGGTTACGGAAGCCGACGATGGGAGCGAAGCGCTTGACCGAGTCCGTCGGCAAGTGGCCGTCGGCCTCGAGCCGTTCGAGGATTTCGAAGCTCGTGCGCGGCGTGTCCAGTCCCAGACTTGCGCAGCGCTTGCTGCCCAAGTCAATCAACGCCTGGATCGACGTCTGCAAGAGATGTAGTGCGGCCTCGATGTTGCGGAAGTCCGCCTCGAACTCCGCATAGGTCGCTTGCGGAATGCGCGCCAACTTGTCGGCGTTGGTGCGCACCAAGTGCGCCTTGTTGAGCGAGCTGTCGGCGCTCATCGCATGGCCCGCAGCCGCCGCCGCAAGCTGGCTAGCTGCCCGTTCTGAGCCAACTCCCAAGTTGGCCGGAAATCGATCGCCCGCACTACGGTCGTTGCTGTGAATTCAATTCGTCTGGCTCGATTGCGCTCACAGATCAACAACCCGTCAACGAGGGCGCCATGAGCGAACACAGGCCCCTGGTGTTCCAGCAAGATCACATCGACGGCTCGCGGCGCCGTCACCACTTCGAGACGTGCTACGAGTTCGCCGAGCAGTTCGTATTCATCGGCGGCCGTCGCTTTGGGGTCGACTAGTAAGAGCCCAACGTCGATGTCGCTGTCGGCTCGCAGTTCGCAGCGAGCGGCGGATCCAAACAGCCAAGCTGCGGCGATCTGCGGAAAGCGGCCAAGGATCGGCTGCATTCGCTCGACCAGCGTCTTCGGATCGCATGCGTGCACGGCGACAGCATACCGAACCGCGATCGGTAGCACGCTGCTGCCCGTGCAGTTCCACTTGGCCACCTTACTGAGGCACGGCAGGCGGATGGCGGGGCTGGGCCGCGACAAAGCCAGCCGCTAGAAATGCACCGATGCTCTGGCGCGCCGGCACCAAGCCCGTAGTGCTGACGGCGAAGGGCCCCGTGGCTGTGGCCCCAGACGGCAAGCGCTGGGTCACCGCGGAGCGCGGCTTGTTGCGCTGGGAAGGCCACGAGGCGACGGGGCTGTCGACTTGGTTGCCGCACCGCGCCACGCCGCAGCACGCGGTGCTGTCACGCGATGGGAAGTGCGTGGCGGTGCTCGCCGGCAATGCGTGCTTGCGTGTATTCGAGGCGGCCACCGGACGCGAACTGGCAAGTCGTCGGCAGTTTCGCGGCAAGTTGCTGGGGGCCGTCGGCGCCACGGAACTGGCGGTTTGGGCGCCACCAACCGGGGCGAGTCCGGTGTTGCAGATGTGGTCCTTCCCCGACCTGATCGCTGGCCACACGAAGCCAACGCACGAATGGCAGCTGCCGTCGCTGGCCGGGCTCAGTCTTGAGGCTTCGCCACACTTCAGTCCGGATGGTCGATGGTTCGTGCATGGCGAGTTGGCGTTTGACCGCCATGGCGACGCCGCGGTCTGGCAGTTGCCGCGCGAACCGTTCCAACGCTTTGCCGTCAGCAACGACGGACTGAGGGTGCTGCGCCTGACGCCACAGCACGGCCGTCGTCACCCGCTTGCCCTTGAGTCGCTCGCCGCGAACGGCCAGGCGCTGCAGCAGTGCGAAATGGCGGCGGTGCAGGATGTGCGCCTGTCGCCGGACTGTCGCTCGGTGCTGCTGCGCACGAGCGACGACGTCTTGGTTTGGTCCACCGACCAGCTCGAGTTGCAGTGGCGCCTTGGCGTGGCAACCGTCGATGCGAGCTGGCTCGACAACCAGCACATCCTGGCGGTGTCGGCCAACGATGCCGCCGTCACCGTGTGGGACTGCCAAGGAATCACTAGGTCCGTGGCCTTGCCGTGGCCGGTGCGGCGTGTGGCGGCCACGGCCGATGGCACGCGCGCGATCGCCGTGCTGGACGACCGAGTCACCCTGCTGGGCGTGATGCATTGAGATCGGTGGCGGAGCATTCCCGAACGCCGCCGCCCGGCAGCGACGCGGTCTCACGATCACGACCGTCCGGTCAGTCACCACTCGGCTCGAGCACGAAATAGGCCGGGGTCTCGACCACAGCCTTGATGCGGCATTCACGAAAGCCAATGGCCTGCACGTGCACGGGATACTCATCGCAATCGAGGCCGAACAGCCGGAAGTGGCCGCGAGCATCAGTGCGCGCCCACAACGAACGCGGCCCGTAGCTGCCGAACCCGACGCGAACGAGAGCCCCTTCGATCGGCTGCATCGCCGCGGTGACCACGAATCCATCGAGCACACACCCATTGGGCACCAGCACGACCGTGTTCGTCTGCGGGGTCTTGGCGTCGACGAAGAACTCCGAGGACGCGAAGTGCTCCTCGGCGCGCACCCCGTAGCGGCTGCTCGGACGCACATCGGCTAGCACGAACCGGCCGGCCCAGTCCGACGTCGCGAGCGGTTCGATCTCGACCTCACCATCGTTGGGCCAGGACTCGACGAGCGCGCCGACGACGGGCGACCCGTCCGGCCGCAGCACGACACCTTCGACACGCACGCCCGGTGACACTGCGTACTCGAGCAGCGTGTCGACCCCAGGCTCGATGCGGATCACAACGTCGGGATCCTGGCGGTCATTGCGCAACACATGCTCGCCCGGCGGCAACTGCGGGAAGAACGCGGTGCCGTCGATGCCGACTCGAGCCCGCGCCAGCGCCACCGTGGTCGCAAACCGCGAAGGGCCCCTGCCGTCACCCATCATCCGGGTCACCAACTTGGGGCCACGCGTCGCCTGCGTCGTTTCCTCGAGCGGCACCACCCGCAGGTGCATGCCGACGGCCGGGCGGTCATCGCCCTGATGCCGGGCCAGCACCATCAGGCTGCCCGTCCCTTCCCGTTGGCGTGCCGTCGTAGGGCCCGCCACCTGAGTGCGCGTCACGACATCACCAACACGAACCTGTTCACTGACGATCGGCAGCGGCACCGGTGGGGTGGGGCTTGTCGCCGCCGCCACCGCGCGTGGAGCCGGTTCGGCACTGCTACGACCCACTGCCGCGACCACCAGCACCGCCAGCGCACCAAGGGCAACGACGGCAACGGCAGCGGCAGACCGAGTGGTGGCCATGGCGGCCAAGAGCGTGCGACCGTTTGCAGAACTCCAAGAACGCGCCGCTGGTTGGCGAACGGCGCCCCGCGGATCGAACGCATGCCGTGCTTTTGCAGGCACGCGCATTCCCGAACGCCGCGACCGCCAGCTATCCTGCTCGCCCTCCGCTCCCGGACACGACATGCGCGACAAGGTTCTTATCGGTTACGGCCAAGGCTTCTGGGGCGACTCGATCCTCGGCCCCGTGCGTCTCGTGCGCGAGGGCCCCCTCGACTACCTCGCCCTCGACTACCTCGCCGAAGTCACCATGAGCATCATGCAGAAGCTCAAGGGACGAAACCCGAAGGCCGGCTACGCCACCGACTTCGTCGCGATGCTCGATCGCACGCTGCCCGACATCACCAAGAAGGGCATCAAGGTGATCGCCAATGCTGGCGGCGTGAACCCCGAAGGCTGCCTGCAAGCCGTGCTCGAACTGGCGCGCAAGAAGGGCATCAAGGGTTTGAAGGTCGGCATCATCGACGGCGATGACATCCTGACGCGCATCCCCGAGCTGCTGAAGAGCGGCCACAGCCTGAAGAACATGGACGATGGGCGCCCACTGGCCGACGTGCAGAGTCGCTTGCTGTCCGCAAACGTCTACATCGGCGCCTTCGCCGTGGCCGAATGCCTGGCGGCCGGTGCGCAGATCGTCATCGGCGGCCGCCTCACCGATCCGGCGTTGGTCGCGGGTCCGATGATCCACGAGTTTGGCTGGAGCCCGACCGACTGGCACAAGCTCGCGGCCGGCACCATGGCTGGTCACATCGCCGAGTGCGGCCCGCAATGCACCGGCGGCAACTACACGGGCTGGCGCGAGGTGCAGGACTTCGTGCGCATCGGCTATCCGATCATCGAGGCCTCGCCAGATGGCACGTTCGTCGTGACCAAGCACGAAGGCACCGGCGGGCTCGTCACGCGCAACACCGTCGTCTCGCAGTTGCTCTACGAAATGGGCGATCCGCGGCGCTACCTCGGCCCTGACTGCACCGCCGACTTCACTAGCGCGAAGGTCGAGGAAATCGGCAAGGACCGCGTACGGCTGTCCGGCATCCAAGGTGCACCGGCGACGCCGACCTACAAGGTCTCACTCAGCTACCAGAACGGCTTCAAGACCGCGGGCCAGCTGACCATCGCCGGACCCGATGCGGTGGCGAAGGCAAAGCTGTGCGCCGACATCGTGTTCGGCCGGCTGGCGTTCGATGGCTGCACGTTCGCAGAGCATGAGAAGCTGATTGAGATCGTCGGCGCCGGCGTCTGCCACGACGGCATCCTGGCGACAGCGGATCCAGCCGAAGTCGTGCTGCGCCTGGGTGTGAAGTGCGATGACGAAGACAAGGTCGATCGCTTCGGCATGGAGATCGTGCCGCTCGTGACCAGCGGCCCGCCCGGCGTCACCGGCTATGCGGGTGGTCGTCCCAAGGCGACCGACATCGTCGGCTACTGGCCGGCTTTGCTCGACAAGACGCAGGTGACGACGCGCGTGCGCGTGGAGGTGTCGTGATGGCGAAGGTGAAGTTGAAGGAGTTCGCGTTCGCGCGCAGCGGGGACAAAGGCGACGGCAGCAACGTCGGCATCTTCGTCACCAACGCGAAGGACTACGAACTGATCAAGGCGCAACTGACAGTCGCGCGCGTGAAGCAGCACTTCCACGCCATCTGCAAGGGCGAAGTGACCCGCTTCGAGGCGCCCAATCTGCTGGCGCTCAACTTCCTGCTGCGCGATTCGCTTGGCGGTGGCGGCAGCGAGAGTTTGAAGACCGACGCGCAGGGCAAGACGCACGGGCTCGGGCTGCTTGAGATGGAAGTCGATCGGTAGGCCCCGAAGTAGAACCCGAACGCGCGCCGCTGCCCGGCTGGCCCGATCGCCGGCCTTCAGAAGGGGCGATCGCCGAGCACGTAACTCGCGTCGTTCGACACCGACAGCCCGAGCGCGTTGAGAGTCGGGTCAAAGCACAGCGCCTGCTGGAAGACCTTCAGCCCGATGCCCGACGGCGCGTAGGTGAAGTTGTAGCTGTACTCACCGGAGCCAGCGGCGTCGGTCAACACCGCGATCATGATCAGCGGATCGGCGCGCACGTAGCACGGCGTCGGTTGGTTCTGCGGATCGAGGCCACCGAACCCGAGCAGGTATGGCAGCGGAATCGAGCCGAACCCGAGCGTGTTGGAAACACCGACGATGCCGACCGCGAACGACGACGGAATCGTGCGTTCGACGCGCGTGATGAAGGTCGAGCCAAACGCAGGCGTCTCCCCCTGCATGTAGCCGATCAGCGGACGCAGCCCCGTCGAGCCAATGCAGGCGTTGGTCGAGGCCGGTTCGACGCGGGTCGTGCTGCTGACATACAGCGGGGTGCAGGCGCCGACGTGCAGCAGGTAGTCGCCGGTCACAGCAACCGTCGGGCCCGCAATCTGCAGGTAGTAGATGCCAGCGCGTTCGATCGTGAACACCAGCTTGGCATGCGTCGTCGCACTTCCCGAGGCCGAAGCCACGGCCACGAGTCCGGTCGAATCCCACAAGCGCAGGCCCGAACCTGCCAGCGGCGTGCCGCCCGTTCCCTCGGCCATGGCGCCGATCGTGGTCGGACCGCCAACCGCAATCAGGTACCAATCGTTGTCGAGACTGCCCGTGCTGTTGCCGGTGGCGGCCGCGCCAAACCCAAGCACACCGGCCGGGGTCAGGATGTTGTCATTGGGCTCAGCACCCTCCGGAACGATGCTCGTATCCGGCAGATCGATGAGCCCCGTGCGCAGGCTGTACTTGCCGGTCTTCGTGAAGTCCCATGGCGGCGTGCCGACCACAGCCGCGCCGCCCTTGACGGCAATCGCGTAGCTGCCCGCGATCAACATGCCTGGGTGCGCCAACGTGGTGACTCGATGGCTCTGCGAGTTGGTCGCGTCCCCGGCGCCGAGCGCGGTCCACGCCCCTGGCACGCCCGAGTGAAAGCGCAGCGCCAGATTGTCGAGCTGCGGCACCCCACCGTCGTCGTAGGTCGCGGCCACCACGATGCCGCGGTTGCCCAGCGTGAACGACCAGTAGTCTTCGTCCGCGGGCAGCGCCGTGACGAGTTCGCCTTCGACCGTGTCGCCCAGCGTGACGGCACTCGGCACGCCCGTCGCACCGTTGGGCTCGGCGGCTTCGACGGAGTCGATGGCGTTGACCGGCAACACATAGAAGTCGAGGTCGTAGGCCACAGCGGTGCCCGCCTTGAGGCCGACGCGCGCCGTGTAGGAACCAGCTGGCAGGGTCACGCCGCAATCGGCCATGGTGCCCACGGCGAGGTCGTTCCAGGCCAAGCGCGTCGTGCCCGCGGCGTCGTAGAAGGCGATGCGGTTGTCGCGCGTCACGCCCAACGACAGGGTGCCGGTGCCGACCGTGTGCAAGTGCACTTGGCCAGGCGCCGTCAGCGTGAACGAGAACCAATCCTCGTCCAGTGTCGTCGCGTAGCTGGCGACGATGTGTTGCCCGGGAGCAATCGGCTGCGCCGTTGCGGCCGTGTCATTGGGCTCAACTTCGTTGACCTTCTGGGCGGTGAGCCCGCAGGTTAGAGCCACCACGAACGAGAGGAAGGTGCTGACAGTGCGCATGAGAATGGAGTCCGGAGAGGTCGCTGGTAGGGCCGACGGCAGCCATCGGCGGCACCTGCGAAAGGCGCCATTTGCAGCCCGCAGGCCAACACATTCACCAAATTCGCGCGTGACGCGCCATCACCGCCCTACTCGCCGGCTCCTAACTCGATGGCGGGCGCAGCCGCCCAATCGCCTTCAAGTCCACGCCGACGAACACGCCGTGCGTGTAGTCGGGGTCGAAGTCGTTGGTGTGTTGCGCCAACTCGAACCACAGGTCCCACGCGGCGTCGAGTTCGGCGCGCGTCATGCCCTTCAGGTTCATGTCGTCTTCCGAAAGCAGTTCCATGCGATCAGCTCGCCGTGCGCGGCAGCATGGTCGTCGCCAAGGCCTGAACTCGGTCGTGGGCGGCGGCGAGCGGCAGCGAACCAAGTCCTTGCCGGTTGAACTCCACGAGGTAGGCATGACTCGCCTGGCGGTAGCGTTCCATGCGCGCGCGATCCAACAGCTGCAAACGATCCGTCTCGCGTGCCAGCGCGACGACCACGTCTTCGCGCGAACTACCGGCCAGGGCCAGTTGAACGGCTTGCCGCGGCAGGCCCCCGCCATGCTGCTGGACAAGTTCGATGACACGATCGGGATCCGTGGTGACGGCGAGTTCCTCGCTCGCTGGCAACAGACGCGCGAGGGCTCCGATCACCACATAGTCCTTCGCCCGCTGGGTCTGCTTGATCGCGATCAACGACCGCAGATCGATCACGGGCAAGCGATCGGTACGCCGCCCCGAGAACAGCGCCGCCACCGCAGCAGCACTCAGGCGCGGCGGCCGACTGACGAAGTCGCAGCGGATGCGGTAGCCGCGGGCATCGGCGAACTCGAAGTGGGCTGACCAACCGCCTTGCAGCCACTCGATGTCCAGCGGTGCCCCCGGCCGGTAACGGGCCCCGTGGCTCGCCAGCACCTCCAGCACGCGGTCGCATGCGGCTGCCTCCTCGCGAACGATCCAGTCGCCATCCTTGCTCATGATGGCGAGCCGGTACCAGACAACAGCCTGCCCCGAGCTCAGCACGGCGACCAAGCCGTCGCGATTGAACTCTTCGGTCAGTTCGAAGTAGACGTTCGCCATCGGGCCGTCATCGTAGCGAACCGACCCAGGCAGACCATGCGTCACGAATCGCCGCCTGCCCCGCCCCGCGCATGACCGACGTCCTCCGCCAACTGCAAGCACGCGCCAAGCAACGCCGCGCGCGCATTGTCCTGCCCGAGACCCAGGACCCGCGCACGGTTGCCGCCCGCGCCATGCTCGAACGCGACCAGCTCTGCGACGTCGTCTGGGTCGACGACCCGCGCATCGATGCTCGCTTGCCCGATGTCGCTGGCTTGCTCTACCACCGACGCAAGCACAAGGGCCTCGACGAGGTCGAGGCGATGGCCTTGGCGGTGCAACCAGTCATGTTCGGCGCCGGCCTCGTTGCACTTGGTCACGCCGACGCTGGCGTCACGGGCGCTGCGCACGCGACCGCCGACGTCATTCGCGCCGGCCTCTACTGCCTTGGCACACAGCCCACGATCCCGCTCGTCTCGTCGATGTTCCTCATGGTGCGTGGCGACGAAGTGCTGTCGTTCGCAGACTGCGGTGTGGTGCCAGATCCGGATGCCGACCAGCTCATGCACATCGCGCTGGCCACCGCGCAAAACCATCAGCGCTTCACCGGGCAACCGCCGCGCGTGGCGTTCTTGTCGTTTAGTACGAACGGCAGTGCCGAGCATGCGAAGGTGACGAAGATGCGCACCGCGGCGGCACGCTTTCGCGCCGCCCACCCATCGATCGTCAGCGATGGCGAGCTGCAGTTCGATGCCGCCTACGTGCCGAGCGTCGCGGCGAGGAAGTGCGCCAGCAGCCCGCTGCAAGGCCGCGCCAACGTCTTCGTCTTCCCCGATCTCGACGCGGGCAACCTCGCCTACAAACTGACCGAGCGCCTCGCCGGTTTCCAGGCGTTCGGGCCGTTGCTGCAGGGCCTGCAAAAGCCCTGGCTTGATCTGTCGCGCGGCTGCACTGCCGCGGACATCGCCGGCGTCGCCGTCATCGCCAGTGCGATGCTCGACTGACGTCGGCGCGGTGCCGTCGTGCAAACCGGCCGCCGCAGCCGAGCCATCCGAGGCTACCGTCATCGTGAACACGTCGCTTGGCGCCGCGGGCAGTCCTCGCTGACGCCATGGCGGAGGCGTCGATGACGATCATGCGGTGTCACGCGCCTTGCGAATGGCCGCCGTCGCGGACCCGGCCAGCCTCGCAGGCTTGCGCGCCCTGAGTCGTTCCCTCATTTCGTCCGGAGTCGGCAGCGCAGCAAAGTCGGACAACTCGGCCAACAAGAATTCCGACAACGACATGCCCGCCTTGACGGCCAGTGCGGTCAAGCGGCGGTGCACGGCGTCAGGCACATTGCGGACCTGGATGGACTTGGCCATGCACTGAGTGTGAGTGCATTGCATTCTGGATGTCAACAAGGTGAAGGCGAGGCCGAGGGCGCGTGCCGCGAACGCGGCGCGGCTGCGCCCGGTGCTCAAGCACTCAGCGACCTCGACGAAACATCAACGAGTTGGATAGCCGCCTGCAGGAGGTCGCCGCGGTCCGACGCCCGGAAGTGAAGGGCTCACTTTCCTGGCTTGGCGGGAGCAGCAATCAGCTTCCAGACCGCGATCGTGCCGTCGTCCAGACCGGCCGCCGCGGCCGAGCCATCCGCGGCTGCCGTCAGCGTGAACACGTCGCTTGGCGCCGCGCCTTCGCCCATGACCCGCAGGTCAGCGGCGGCAAAGCTGCAGAGTTGCCGCCCGTTGACGGCGAAGAACAGGCCGCGCCCGGGCACCGCAGCCAGGCTCGTCAGGCTGCGCGGCTCCGTGCCGCCGAACACGATGCGGTGGGTCTCCTTGCCGGCCTTGCCGTCGATGCGCACGAGTTCGCCCTTGCCACCACAGCTGACGAGAACGCCATCGCCGAGCAGCGTGAGGCTCGCGACGCCGTCCTTGTGCACTGCGAGCGTGTGCTGCGGCTCGCCCTTCTCGACGTTCCAGACGATGACGTTGCCATCCGCACTCGCCGACGCGACGAACGCACCAGCTGCATCCACGGCGATCGCCGTGATGCTGCCCTCATGACCGGTGGCGCTGCGCTTCTGTTCGCCCGATACGGCGTCGAACCAGCGCACGCTGCCATCCGCGTGACCGGTGATCAGCGACGTGTCCTTGGCGACGAGTGCGAGGCAGGTCGGCGCGGCGCCCTCGCCTTCGATCGCGATCTTGCCGACCTCTTCGCCGGTCGCGCGCCAATGCCGCAGCGTGCGGTCCTGGCTCGCCGACCACCACGTGCCATCGGCTTGCACGGCGACGGCGCTCACGAGGTACTCGTGCGCAGTGACCTTGCTCTTCGGCTTGCCGTCGATGCCCCAGAGCATCGCCGTGTTGTCCCAGGCGCCCGACGCCAGCGTCTTGCCATCGGGCGCGAACGCCACCGACATCACCATGTTGTTGTGGGCCGGCGAGGGGAACAGCTCTTTGCCGGAGTCGAAGTCCCAGAAGCGCACGGTCGCGTCCCAGCTGCCACTGAGCAGGGTCTTGCCGTCCGGCGAGACGGCGAGGCGACCGACGAGGCCGCGATGTTCTTGCCAGGTGTGCTTGGTGGCACCCGCGGCGAGGTCGATGTGCAGCATGGTGCCGTTCATGTCGCCGACGACGACTTCGTTGCCGTCGTTGCGGATCGCCAGCGAGGTGCCGGCTTCGGGCAGTTCCCAGATGCCTTGTTGTTCGCCGCTAGGAATGGCGACGCGCCGGACTTTCTGGCCGGACATGGAGATGACCGACTTGCCGTCCGGCACGAACGTGCGATCCGACTTGAATCGCGCCAACGCCACTTCGCCGGTGACTTTGCTTTGCAGCACGTCAACGACGTAGGTCTTGCCGGCCATGAATTCATCGACGAGCACGGTGTTGCCATCGGGTGAGAAGCACGGCGAATAGAGGCTCTTGCCGACGGCGATGGTGGCCTTTGGTTTGGCGGTCATGGCGTCGAGCAGCAGCAGTTCGCCCTTCTTGGTGGTCGAGGCGAGGGTGACACGATCGGCCGCGACGGCGAGGCCAGTGAGGCCAGGGACCGTGGCGAACGGCTTGCCGGTGCGGGCATCGAGCAGGCGCAGACCGGCGTTCTTGTCGACGATGGCGATGCGTTCGTTCTTGGGCCCGCAGAACGCGGCGTCTTCGATCTGGCCTTTGCAGTCGAGGGTCCCGGTGCGCTTGCCGGTTTTTGCATCCCAGACGAACAGGTCGCCGTTCATGGAGACGGAGAGGGCGAGGGTGCCATCGGCGCTGAAGGCGACTTCGGTGACCACGTTCTGATGCATGCGAACGGGGGTGCCGAGCACGGTCGGCTTGGTGCTGAGGGGGTTTTGCGCGGGGAGGGCGAGGGTGAGGGTGAAGGTGGCGAGGGTGTGGAGGCGAGTGGTCATCGGGGGCGGCGGCGCGAGGTGCGAGAGGAACGGGATGAGGATGAGTTGGTTTGGGCGATCACGTAGTCGACGTCGGCGAGCGCGTCCTTGGCTTCTTTGGACTTTGGGTCCAAAGCGATGGCGCGACGGAAGCATGTTCGGGCCTCGGCGAAGCGGTCGAGGGCGCGCAAGCAAAGGCCGAGGTTCAAGAGTGCCTCATCGATGCAGCCGGTCTTGCACTTCGTAGCGGTCCGATGGAGGGCAACGGCTTCTTCGAGGCGTCCGGCTTTCGCGGCCAAGCCGCCCAGTCTGTACCGCCAGTCCGCTTGCTGCGGCTGGACGTTCATCGCGCGGCGGTACCAACGCTCGGCGATCCGGAACGATCCTTTGGCGCTGTAGATCTGCCCCAGAAACGCAAACGTCCATGGTCGTCGCTCTGGCAAACGAAATCCCCCAGCCCGAGTTATCGCGGCGCGAGCTTCTTCAAACCGCCGCAGCTCGTAGAGAGTGCGTGCGTAGCCCGACCACACGCCTCTCGCCTTGGGCCGCTCGACTAAGTAGCGGCGCGTGCCATGGAGCAGGCTGACGATCATGCCGCGGTCGTCGAGTCGCTTGAGCTCACGAAGCCTGGCACGCCGCTGCCTCTTCAGCATCGCCGGCGATGGCGCCGAAACCGCCGATGCGCGCACCCTCTCGCGCACCGCGCGCTTGTCGGCGGCCTTGGCGACAGCGTCGCAACGAAGCATGTGATCAAGGTCGGCCAACGCTGCCTGCGCCAACTGGCACTTCGGGTCGATGGCCACCACGCGGTGAAAGCAACGGCGCGCTTCGACGTAGCGTTCGAGGGAACGCAGCACCAAGCCATGGCTCAGAAACGCGTCGGCAACGCCACCTCTTTTGCAGCGTGTGGCGCGGCGCAGAATCGGCTCGGCCTCGTGCAGGCGGCCAGCCTTCGCCAGCAGGTCTCCGAGTAAGCGGCGCAGCGTGGCGTTGCGCGGCGCCTGTTGCACGCCGCGGCGATACCAGCGCTCCGCAAGGCGGTGGCATCCCTTCAGCTCATAGATATCGCCGAAACGCCAATAGAGGCTGTGCAGGTACTTTTGCGGACATACCCGCAGGAGCCGACGCAGCAGCGCGCGTGCTTCGTCGTAGCGCGCCATCGGACTCAGCGAGTCCGCGCAGGCCAGCATCATGGCGGAGGCAGTCGGCCGCTCGGCCAAGTACCGTTTGGCGGCGAACACTGTGCTCGCCACCATGTCACGAGCGTCGAGTCGCCAGACTTCGCGCAGCCGTGCCGTCCTCTCCTTCTTGTCCATCAACTTGTCCATCAACGGAACGTAGTCGATGCGCGACGCGGCCGTGCCGCGCCGCAGAGACGCGCGCCGTCATCGCCAGTGCGACGACGGCGCGTTGCCCTTCAGATGCCAACCGTCAACGCGACACCGTTCGACGTGATGATGCCGGCGGGGTTGAGGCCGCTGACGAACGCCGCGCTCATCCCCGTCATCTGGAAGCCCATCAGCGTCGGGTTGTTGGGAATCGCCAGCCCATACGTGGCTTGGCCGGCGACCGGGAACAGCAGGTTCATCGAGTCGAGCCCCGAGTACTGGAAGCAGCCTGGCATGCCAAGGAAGCCGAGGTCGACGCCCGGATCAAAGCGCGTCGTGCTCAGGATCTGGAGGCCAAGCGCACTCGTCGCCGGGAACTGCGACGTCGTCAGCGTCAACGTCGTGCCCAGTTGCGGCAGGGTGCTCGTCAGCGCGAGCGCCAGCGAGTTGTCCGCACTGGTGCGGAACGTCGCCGGCAGAGCCGCCGAGATATCGAGGCTGCCGAGGTTGTTGCTGGGCGCCGCCGCCGCGTAGCCAACGAGCCAAGCGTTGCCCGACGCGACCATCGTACCCCAGACATAGGTGACGTTGCCGGTGGTCAGATCGAACTGCAGCTGCCACGTATTGGCGGCTGTAGTCGCGTAACTGTAGACGGCGTCCCAGGTGACAAAGGCAATGGTGCCAATCT
>CANEYR010000056.1 GCA_947444055.1 Planctomycetota bacterium | reverse complement strand
GCCGTCATTCCGGTCACCGCATGATGCAGCTTGTTCTGCATCGTGAAGAACACTGCCTGGGTCGCGTCCGCGCTCGGCGCGTAGTCGGCGGCTAGCGCCAGGATGTCTCGCACCCGCGTGTACACGCGCCGCTCGCTGGCGCGGATGTCGCGGATGCGCTCGAGCAGCTCGTCGAAGTAGTCCGGCACCGAAGGACCGGGCGGGTTCTTCAACCGCTCGTCGTCCATCGTGAAGCCCTTCACCAAGAACTCGGACAGCCGCGCCGTCGCCCACTGCCGGAACTGGGTGCCGCGCACGCTGCGCACCCGGTAGCCAACGGCGAGAATCGCTTCGAGGCTGTAGTGCTCGATGTCGCGCGCAACCTGGCGCGCCCCCTCGGTTCGAACCATCCGGAAACTCCGGATGGTTGCCTCCCTGAGCAGCTCCCCCTCTTCGTAGATGTTCACTAAGTGCTCGTTGATGGTCCGCACGTCCTTCTGGAAGAGGTCCGCCAGCAGGGCCTGCGTGAGCCAAATCGACTCCTCCTCGAACCGGCACTGGACACGCGTCGTGCCGTCGTCGGTCTGGTAGAGCACCAATGCCGACCGCGGCCCGGCATCGTCCGCCCCGTTCGCTGTCTTCACCTCATTCATTGCGATCTCCTCCAATGCAGTCTGTTCCTCCTTAGTGGGGAACAGGGGGCATCGAAATCTGAACTGCGTGCAGCCATTGGCAGGGCGGCGAAGCGTAGCGAGCCACAGCCTCGGACAAGGGTCGACTTACTCGCGCGCGCCAGTCGGCCCCCAGGCAGCCGCGACGAGATGGCATGCACCGTGGACGAGCGGCGAGCCGTCGCTACAAAGTTCGCGGTGAATTCCGAGACGACCGACAACAGCCAGCGGGCCAGCCACGAACGCGACCGGGCCCTGCCGCAAGCAGCCATCGCTGGTCGCTTCGAACTGCTGCAGGAGCTCGGCCGCGGCTCGTCCGGCACCGTCTACCGCGCGCGCTTGGTCGTGCCCTATGCCAGCTTGCCAGCCGGCTCGGAAGTCGCGATCAAGTTCTTGCGCGCCGAGCTCGCCGACGATGAACGGGCGCAAGCGCGGTTGTTCGCCGAGGGCGAACTCGGGCAGCAACTGCACCACGCCAACGTCGCCGCCATCTACGGCATCGAGACGGCCGAGCACCAGGGTGGCACTTCAACCTACCTAGTAATGCAGTATGTGCGGGGCACGACGCTGCGCGAGTTCGTCGCGCGCGCTGGTGCACCGGTTGAGGACTTGACCCGCCGCATCGGCGCCGATGCGTGCAAGGGCCTCTCGGCGCTGCACAAACGCGGCCTCGTGCATCGCGACGTCAAGCCCGAGAACCTGATCCTCACGCCCGACAGCGAACTGAAGATCGTCGACCTCGGCTTGGCGCGGCCGTTTGGTGCCCGCGGTGGCGGCAGCAGCGGCGGCAGTTCCCCGGGTGAACGCTCCTCGGGTATGGGCCTCGTCGGCAGCCTTGCCTATGCCGCGCCGGAGACCCTGCGTGGCGAACCGGCAGGCCCCAAGAGCGATCTCTATGCGCTCGGGGTCGTGCTGTTTGAAGTGACGACCGGCAAGCATCCATTCGCGCAGGCGACGACGCCGGACGCGATGCTCGATGCGCACCTGCACCAGCAGCCGAGTCGGCCTTCGCACTACCGCCCGCGCGTGTCGCCATTCCTTGAGCAGGTGCTGCTCGACCTGCTGCAGAAGAGTCCCGACGATCGACCGCGCGATGCGCAGGACTTGGCGCGCATTCTCGAACAAGGCGAACGCTCGGACTATTGGCGCCGCCACGAAGCGAAGTTGCCCGCCCTCGCCAGCAGCCGCCGCTTGTTGCGCATGCGGCGACCGGCGGAGACGCCGTTCTTTGGCCGCAAACGGGAACTTGCCGACCTCGACCGCGCGCTGGCGGACGCGCGCGGCGGCAAAGGCGGGGTTGTGGTCGTCACCGGCCCTGAGGGCATCGGTCGGCGACGGCTGCTCGACGAAGCGATGCAGCGTTGGTTGCAGCACGGGGAACCACCGGTGTACCTCGGTGGCGAAGCGGACAGTGATCTCGGTCACGGCGAGCCGTTCGCGAGTTCGCTGCTCGATTGGTTGTTGCGCGGTGACGACCGCCAATCGCCGAACGCCATGCAGCGGGCCGCCAACGCGGCGCGCATGCTGCTGCAAGTGGCGGAGGCCGATGCCGACGCGCTGGTCGCGGTGACGATGGGCCACAGCACCGAACCACCGGAAGTGCGCGCCGAACGCTTGGCGTCGGCGTTGCTGAGGTTGCCGAAGAAGGGCAGCGTCTTGGTGCTGCGCGTGGACCACGCCGATCGGCTCGACTCCAGCGGCCGCCTCGTGCTGCAGCGGCTAGCGAATGCCGCGCCCCAACAGCACTTGTTGCTGCTGCTCGCCAGTGGCCACGATGGGGTGCGCGTCGAGTTGCCGAGCGCGCGGCGCTTTGACCTCACGGGCCTCGACGAGCCGGACTTCCTGGCCTTTGGCCATGCGCTGTTTCGCGAGGGCGAGCTGGTCAAGCCGTTCTTGGCGGGCGCGCATCAGGTGCTGAGTGGGTTGCCCGGCAACTTGCTGGAAGCGCTCGATCATCTGAGCCAAGAGGGTTCGCTGCGTGGCCGCGCTGGCGACTACTTCGCGCTGGCGACTTTGGCGGAACCGCGGCCTGCGCCGGGCTTGCTCGACCGGTTCCGCACGCGAGTCGAATCGTTGCAGCCTGGCCAACGGGCGGTGTTGGCGGCGGCAGCGGTGCTCGGCGAGCGCTGCGCATTGGCTGATCTGGCCGCGTTGGTACCCGCCTCGGAGTTGGCGGTGCTAGAGACCCTGTCGTTGTTCCGCGGCCGCATCGTGCGCGCGCAAGGTGGCGAAGTGTCGTTCCGCCATCGCGACTTCCAAAAGCTGCTGCTCGCCGAGTTGCCGACGGCGCCGCGTGAGGCGCTGCATCGCGCCGCCGCGGCCCGGCTGCAAAGCCAGGGTGCAACGCCGTTGGTCATCGGCATGCACCTGTCGCAGGGGCGCGATCACGAGGGCTGCCTCGATCCGCTGCTGGCCGGCCTGCAAGAACGGGTGCGCGCAGGCTCGCGGCGCACAGCCTTGCGCGTGGTCGGCCGCCTCGCGGTGCACTTGCAGCAGGTTGAGCCGACGGCCGCCAACGAACAACGGCGCTTGCGCTACCTGCTGCTGTCTGGCCAGGCACGCGCCAACGCTGGGCAGAACGATGCCGCCAGCAAGTGGTTTCAAAAGGCGGAAGCGCTGGCGCGCGAACGGCACGACCTCGACAGCTCCGCGGCGGCGCGCACGGGACTCGCTACCGCCGCGCTCGACAGCGGCCGCTTGCTGTCTTCGATCG
Organism: Planctomycetota bacterium; assembly: GCA_947444055.1. Taxonomy (GTDB): domain Bacteria; phylum Planctomycetota; class UBA1135; order UBA1135; family UBA2386; genus UBA2386. The sequence goes on along the minus strand of CANEYR010000056.1, from coordinate 25,248 downwards.
CGCTGCTCGAATCCGTTCACGACGACTTGGCCAATCGCCACAACGCCACCGCCGATGCGTTGGCGGCGCAAGCGCACGGCTTGCACGGCCGCATCCTGCTCTATCGCGGCCAGGCGATCGAGGGGCACAAGCACCTGCATGCCGCCTTGCAGCGTTTGCCCGCCGCCGATGACGATCTGCGCTGCCACTTAGAGATCGACTTGGCGCGCGTCGAAGCGCTGAGCCATCACTACGCCAAGGCCTTGAAGACGCTGGCGGCAGTCGAACGACGCCCCGCGACCAAACACTTGCCGCGCGTTCGCCTGCGCTTCCATCTCTACCGCGGCCAGATCAGGGCGTTGGTCGGCGATGACGAAGCCAGCCAGGACCTGCGGTTCGCGATCGACGAAGCGGAACGGTTGCAGCTGCCGACGTACGGCGCGCGGGCGGCGGTCTTTCTCGGCGAGCGGCGGTTCTGGCAGCGCCGCGACGAACAAGCGATCGAGGCCTTCCGCATGGCGGTGCGCTTGGCGCGCAGCGGGGAAGACCGCCTCGGCGAAGCGATGGCGCGCGGCTACTTGGTGCGGCTGGGCGAACTGGATGGCGACTTGCCCGCGCTCGTCACCGAGCTCGAGCTGCCGTCGTTGCAGGCGAATCTGCTGCTGGCCCACGCCGCCCGCGGCCGTGCCGATGCCGAGACCAACGCCAACCTCGAAGACCTGCTGGCGTCGACGGTCTTGCCGCTGTCGCTGCACCTGCGCGCGTTGGCATGGCTCAATCGGCCGGCCACCGCGCGTTCGCTCGTGCGCACGATCGCCGAGCGCTTGCCGCAGCGCGCCCTGCGCCAACGCTTCGTGGCGCAGTGGACCGGCAACCCGCGGGTGTGAAGCCAGCCGTCGTTGCAGGAACTGCACAATTGGCGAAGCCCTTCTCGCCGTGATTTGCGTAGGGTGAATACGTGGAACGGACTTGGTCATTGCTGGTCGCGCTAGCTCTGGTCGCTGTCATGGGCTGCATGCTGTTGGTGCGTTGGCAAGAACCACCGCCGGCGTTCCCCACGGTCACACCGACCCCAAGCGGACCGAATCAGGTATCGCCAGTTGCCGTCGGCAACACCGCCGCGACCGACGATCCGGTCGACGAGTCGTCCCCACCCGAACGCATTCAGGTCGCGGGTGATCAGGTCAACGGCGGAGCGGTGGCCGATGAACGGGTTGCCTTCGTCGAGGTGATCGTCGAACGCGTCAGCAGCCACCAACGCGACGCCGCCATTCGCCAGCCCTTTGTCGAGGTCACGCTGTCGACGGCAGCGCATACCCACTGGGCGCGCACCAATGCGCAAGGCCTGACGACGTTCGAAGTACTCGGCGCGCATGGCCACCAAGCGATCATCGCCTGCGGCCTTGGCAGCCAAATCACCGTCGTCCTGTCGGCCACGAAACCGCTGCACATCGTGCTGACCATTTCCCCGCGGGTGTTGGTGCGCGGTTCCGTCGTCAACACGACGGGCCAAGCGGTGGCTGATGCCACCATCGTCTTGCTGCCGTGGGACGGTGCCGGTGACGACACCCCCGCACCGTGGCGCGTCGGCCGCAGTGGCGCCGATGGCAGCTTCGAGATCGGCCTCGCGCGCGGTGGCCGCCTTGGTGCCCACCATCGCGTGCACGGTCCGTCGGCGATGTACACGGTGGTGTTGCCACCAGCCGGCGAACCGATGTCGGTGCTGACGTTGCCGCTGGTGCTGATGGCGGTACCGGGGCAAGTGACGGGAACGGTGCGCGCGGCGAACGGGCGCCCCGTCGCTGCCGCCGAATTGGAGTTCCAAAGTCTCGGCAAGGCACCGCCGGGGGCCGAGCTGCGAGCGTCGCCGCAACGAGTGCGCACCGATGCGTATGGCGCGTTCACGGTGACACGCTTGGCACCGGGTGAACTTGCGTACGGCGCGCGCGCCAGCGGCCACGGCCCGCAACGCGGCACGCTGCGCCTTGAGCCTGGGGTCGCGGCCAACCTCGACATCGAGCTGACGCAGCCCTGCACACTGGTCGGCACCGTGCAAACGGCCGCCGGCGACAGAGTCAGTGCGGCGATCACCGTCGGCGAGATCGGTTCGTTCGTCGGCGTCAGAGGCAAGACAGATGCGGCGGGCAACTTCCGCCTGGTCGATCTGGCCCCGGGCGACACCACGTTGACGGCCACCGCCACCCCGCAACCAGGGGCCGCCCGTCAACGCGTTACCGCCACCCAGACGCTGCACGCCGAGCCGGAGAATGTTTGGCACGCTGTGCTGACGAGTGCAGCGACCGCCGCCAACTTTCGCGGCGTCTTGGTCGATGCGAAGGGCACGCCGGTCGCCGGCTGGCGCCTGGTCACGAGGCAGCCGCGCGGTGCACCGGCCACCACCATGACTGCGGCGGATGGCACGTTCGCGCTGAACGTGACGCCCGCGGGTCAGCGGTTTGACTTGCGCGCCTATGCGCCCGGTCGTTCGCCGACGCGCTTTGCGGACGTGGTGTGGCGGAACCTTGACGCCAACGCGCAGTCGGCGCGCTGGGTCGTCACGCCGTTCGAACATGGCCGCATCACGGGTCGCACCGAGACGCAGCAGCAAGCAGCCATCCCCGCGGCGATCGCCTGCTGGCACCATGAACGCGCTGAACACGTGCGGCTCGTGGCCCAAGCCGACGGCACCGTGCTGATGCCCGAAGTGCCGATCGGCACCGTCGACTTGCTGTTTGAGTATCCAGGCCACGCCGGCGCCGCGCACCGCGAACTCGTCATCACCAAGGCCGCCACCCTCGACCTCGGCACCATCGTGCTTGGCGCGGGCGGCGTGTTGTTTGGCAACGTGCGCGGTCCCGACGGCCGCCCGCCCAGCGACTGCCAATTGACGATCGTGCGCGCCGGCCAGCGCTTTCACGCCACCTATGCCGACGGCGCCTTTCGCTTTCCGACGCTGCCGACCGGCGTGCACACCCTGCTGGTGCAAGGCCCAGAACTGGCGTCGGTGAGCTTCGCCATCACCATCGACGGCGGGGTCGAAAAGCAGCAAGACATCGAACTGCGCGCCGGTGTGCCGCGGCGGCTGCGCGTTGACCTGCCCGCCGACGGCCCGACTGCCATTGGGCTCGGCTTGCGCTTGCCAAACACCACGTGTCAATGGATGGCATCGGGCGGCGTGCAGCGCACCTCGAACGCCGAAGACCAGCACGTCGACTTCGTCGCCTTCATGGCGCCCGGCACCTATGAAGCGGTGGCATGGGCAGTTGGGGGTTGGGAGACGCGGCAGCCGGTGACCTTCGTGGTTGGCGACGACAGTGAAGTTCGCCTCGTATTGCGCCGAAAGTAGGCACACCCCTTCCTGCCGCTACGAAGTTGCGACAGCACCGCCGGTAGCGCGCCCCCGCGTGAATGCGGCAAGCTGCGTAGTCTTCGCGCCTTGCTGTTTGTCCCCCGCCAGACCTCCCATGCGCCGATTGCTCCCCGCCTTGGTCCCGCTTGCTTGGATCACATTCTCCGCACTCGCTGCCGCTCAAGCTGAGCCTGCAGCACCACAGCCGGCGACGCCAACGACTCCAGCCGCGACGCCCGCTGCGGAGCCAGCAGCGACTCCGGCACCGGCCGCCGCGATCACGCCCGTCGCCTTTTCGCGCGCCTTCACGGAGAACCTGCCGTGGCGAAATCTCGGCCCAGCGAACCCGATGGGTCGCATGACCGACATCGACGTTCACCCGAAGGCGCAGAACACGTGGTACGTCGGCAGTGCGGGCGGCGGCGTGTGGAAGACAACCAATGCTGGCAACACGTGGACGAACGTGTTCGACAAGCTCGGCAGTGTGTCGATCGGTGACGTCGCGATTGCCCCCAGCAACTCGGACATCGTCTGGGTCGGCACCGGCGAAGAGAACGCCCGCAACTCGGTGCAATGGGGCGACGGTGTCTACAAGTCGACGGACGCGGGCACTTCGTGGACGCACATGGGCCTGCGCGAGACCTTCCAGATCGGCCACGTCGCGATCCATCCGACCAATCCCGACATCGTCTACGTGGCCGCGCTCGGTCGCTTGTGGGGCGAGAACGAAGAACGCGGTGTCTATCGCACCAAGGACGGCGGCACGTCGTGGGAACGCGTGCTGTTCCTCGATGCGAAGACGGGTTGCATGGACGTGCTGATGCATCCCGGCGAACCGAACACGTTGTTTGCGTGCATGTATGAACGCAAGCGCGACGGCTTTGATGGCAACGACCCGAGCGTTCGCTTCGGCACCAAGAGCGGTCTCTACAAGAGCACCGACGGCGGCGACAACTGGCGCGAACTAACGCAAGGTCTGCCGACGTGCATGTGGGGTCGCAGCGGCATCGACATCTTGCAGAGCCGTCCCGACACGATGTTTGCCATCATCGAGAGCGAACGCAGCGGCTGGGCGAAGGGCGATCGCAAGGACCTGTTGCCGGAGGAAGCCGCGCAAGCACGCCAGGGTCAGCGACCTGGTGGCGGAGCTGGAGGCGGGGCGGGCGGCGGCCAAGAGTCACCGACTGAGCCGCAACAGGAAGAAGGGCAAGCGGCGCGGCCTGCGGCCACAGGGCAAACGCCGGCAGCGGCGCCAGCCGCGAGCACGCCAGGCCAGGGTCAGCAAGGCCAAGGTCCGGGAGGACCGGGCGGCGGCGGTCGCCGCACAGCCGACCTCGGAGTTGGCCAAGAAGGCGGCGACGGCACCGCGGAAGCACCCGGCGCCATCGTGCGCCAACTCGCCGACGGCGGCGCCGCGGCCCTGGCAGGCCTACTGAATGGCGATCGCATCACCAAAGTCGGTGACGAAGCCGTCAAGACGTTCGCCGACCTCGTTGAAATCGTTCGCGACTCGCAGACTGGCCAAAAGGTCGTGCTGACGTTCGTGCGCGGCACCGAGACGAAGACGGCCGACGCGACCTACACGACGCGGCAAGGTGGCTTCAACCAAGCGATGGGGCGACCCAACGGTCCCTACAGTGGCAGGTTGTTTGGCCAGGAGCAGGACAAACAAAAGGCCCAGGGCGACCTCGGCTTCGAATGCGGCGGCGTCTACCGCAGCGACGACCGCGGCGAGAACTGGCGGCGCGTCAACAGCCTCACCGAGCGACCGTTCTACTACTCCGTCATTCGCGTCGACCCACGCTCGGATCAGAACGTCTACTGCGTCGGCACGAACTTCTGGGGCACCAAAGATGGCGGCGACTCGTTCAAGGCGATCAACGCCGGCATCCACGTCGACTTCCACGCCATCTGGATCGACCCGGATGACAGCGACCACTTGATCGCTTTGTCGGATGGTGGCATCAACGAGAGCTGCGATCGTGGCGTGTCCTGGCAAGTGCATCGCGGCTTCACCGCCGCCCAGTACTACGACGCCGTCGCCGACAACAGCGTGCCCTACAACGTCATCGGCGGCCTGCAAGACAACGGCACTTGGTTCGTGCCGTCGCGCACGCGCTTCCGCGATGGCATCACGGCCGGTGATTGCTTCACGTTCTATGGCGGCGATGGCTTCGGCGCGCAGACCGATCCGCTGGAGCCGTGGATCGTCTATGCCACCAGCCAGAACGGCGCGTTGGGCATCGTCGACCTGCGCAGTGGCCAACAAGCTCGCGTCTCACGCGATCGCCTGCCCGAGGGTGTGCAACCGCAGTTCAACTGGGATGCGCCGTTCCTGCTGTCGCCGCACAACCGACTGACGGTCTACCACGCCGGCTCGCATGTGTTCCGCGGCGAACGCTACGCCCACCTCGACAACCGCACCGCCCGCCCAAGCCAAGGCCCCGTGCGCACCGCCGACTCCCTGCGCATGAAGTGTGTGTCCACGCGCCTTGGTCGCACCGAGGCTGGCACCGCCGTGGCGCTGGCGGAAAGCCCGCGCGTGCAAGGCCTGCTCTACGTCGGCACCGATGATGGTGCCCTCTGGCGAACGGAGGACGGGGCGGTCACCTGGACGCGCCTCGACCAGAACCTGCCGATCATCGGACCGCGCTACGTCAGTGACTTGGTGCCATCGCACTTCGCCGACAACCGCGTCTACCTGACGCTGGATGGCCACCGTTCGGATGACTTCGCCACCTACGTATTCGTCAGCGAAGACCGCGGCAACACCTGGCGCGATCTCGGCATCGACTTGCCATCGCGCGAGACGACCTATGCGGTGATGGAAGATCCGCGCAACGAAGACCTCTTGCTGCTCGGCACCGAGTACGGCTGCCACGTGTCGTTCGATCGCGGCGAGCGCTGGTTCCCGCTCGGCAAGAACCTGCCCACCGTGGCCGTGCGCGACCTGTTCATCCAGGATCGCGACAGCGACCTGATCGCCGCCACCCACGGCCGCGGCGTCTGGACGCTCGACATCGAAGCGCTGCGGCAAGTGACGTCGGCGGTCGCCAAGAAACCGGCCCACCTGTTTGCCGTCGAGCCCGCGATCCTGTGGCGCATGAGCAGCCGCGGCTTCCAAGGCAACAAGGAGTACCAAGCGAGCAACCCGCCGTTCGGTGCGACCTTCCACGTATTTCTGGCGGAGCAGCCGAAGGACGCGCCAGTGCTGACCATCCACGATGTGACCGGCAACGAGATCGCCCGCGTCACTGGCAAAGCGATGGCTGGCCTGCAGCCAATTGCCTGGGACGCTCGGCTCGGGCGCAACCAACTGGCAGCCGCTGGCACCTATTCGGTGCGCTGGTCGGGCCCGAGCGGCATCGAGCCGCGCATCTTCCACTTGTTGCCCGATCCCGCCGCGGCGGCGGCCGAAGCCGGTACCGCTGAGACCAAGGAGTGAACGCCATGAACACCAACCCCACCGTCCTCACCGCCGCGTTCGCCTTGCTGCTCGCGTTTCCCGCCATGCCGTCGCTGCTGCGCGCGCAGGCCAGCGAGCAAGACCATCAGAAGGACAACGTGTTCAGCCAACTGCGCTGGCGCGAACTGGGTCCCGTCATGAGCGGCGGGCGCATCGTCGACATCGCGGTGCACCCCACGCGACCGCAAGTGTTCTGGGTTGCCGCCGCCAGCGGCGGCATCTGGAAGACCGAGAACGGCGGCGTGCGCTTCACAGCCCAGTTCCAAGACGGCCACTCGATTTCGATCGGCGACATGGCCGTGGCGCCGAGCAACGGCGACGTGCTCTACGTCGGCACCGGCGAGGGCAACAACCAACGCAGTTCGTATTGGGGCGACGGCGTGCACAAGTCGACCGATGGCGGCAAGACCTGGCGCCATGTCGGCCTGCGCGCCAGCGAACACATCGGACGCATTGTCGTGCACCCGACCGATCCCGACACGGTGTGGGTGGCAGCGCTCGGCGCGCTCTACTCAGCCAACGACGAACGCGGTCTCTACAAGACGACCGACGGCGGCATGCAGTGGCAGCGCATGCACCACCTCGGTGACGACGTCGGCTTCGTCGATGTCGTGCTCGATGCCAAGAACCCCGACACGGTGTTCGCGGCCTCCTACGAACGCCGCCGCCGCGCTTGGCACTTCACCGAAGGCGGCCAAGGCTCGCGGCTGTGGAAGTCGACGGATGCCGGCGGCAACTGGACGCAACTCAACGGCGGCCTGCCAGATGGCGTGCTCGGTCGCATCGGCCTCGATGTGTTTGCCGCAGACAGCAAGGTGCTCTACGCGTCGATCGAGAACCTCAACCCGCGCGGCACCAAGCCGAGCGCACCGGTGCTCGATCCGACCGAGCCCGAGGTCAAGGCGCCGGGCGCCGAACAAGATCTCCCTGGTGAGTTCCTGGCCGACCCGACCGCGTTCGCCGAATGGCAACGCCAGGTGCAACAGGCCCAGGACCCGGTCCGGCGCACGCGCAAGCCGACCGTGGGTGGCGAGGTCTACCGCAGCCTCGACGGCGGCACGAGCTGGAAGAAGACGCACGATGACGCCACCGACATCGGCGGCAGCCCTGGCTACTACTACGGTCAGGTGCGCATCGACCCGAACAACCGCGACACCGTCTACGTGCTGTCGGTGCCCGTCAGCAAGTCGACCGACGGCGGCAAGACGTGGGGCTCCGGGCGCGGTGCGCGCACGACGTTCGCAGGCAACTTGCACGTCGACCACCACGCGCTGTGGATTGATCCCAAGGACTCTTCGCACTGCCTGCTCGGCAACGACGGCGGCCTCGCCATCACCTGGGACGGTGGTGCCAGCTGGGACCACCTCACCCACCTGCCGATCACGCAGTACTACACCATCGCCACCGACAACCGGCAGCCCTACCGCGTCTATGGCGGCTTGCAGGACAACGGCTCGTGGGGCTTCCCGATCCACGGCAGCACGTCGGCTGGCTTGCGCGCGACCGATGCCTACCGCATCGATGGCGGCGATGGCTTCTACGTGTGCATCGATCGCGACGACCCGGATGTCGTCTACAGCGAGTCGCAGTTCGGCGGCATGAGCCGACAGAACCTGCGCACCGGCGAGCGCAAGAGCATCAAGCCGAAGGCCCAGAAGGGCGAGCAGGCGCTGCGCTTCAACTGGAACACGCCGATCGTGCTGTCGCCGCACGCGCCGCACACGGTCTACACCGGCAGCCAGTTCTTGCACCGTTCGCGCGACCGCGGCGAGCACTGGACCACGATCAGCAGCGACCTCACCACCAACGACGCCGAGAAGAAGAAGGGCAACGTGCCGCACTGCACGATCACGACGATCGCGGAGTCGCCGCTGCGCGAAGGGTGGCTGTGGGTCGGCACCGACGATGGCCGCGTCTGGTCGAGCAAAGACGGTGGCGCTCGTTGGAGCGACCTCACCGACCGCTTCCCCGCCGGCGCCCAAGGCCTCTGGGTCGCGCGCGTTGAGACCTCGCGCCACCAAGCCGGCACCGTGTTCGTCGCCTTCACCGGCTACCGCGAAGACGAACGGGCGCCGTTCCTCTATCGCACCGACGACGGCGGCGACACCTGGCTCGCGATCGCCAACGATCTGCCGCGGGAGCCGATCAATGTGGTGCGCCAGCATCCGCGCAATGCCAACGTGCTGTTGGTCGGCACCGAGATGGGCGCCTACGTGTCAGCGGACGACGGGGCGCACTGGTTTGCCCTCGGCAGCGGCCTGCCACGGGTTGCCGTGCATGACCTGGTCGTGCACGAACGCGAGAGCCATGTGCTGGTGGGCACCCACGGCCGCGGCGTCTGGGCGGTCGATGCGGCGGCGCTCGAACAGTTGCGCAGCGAACACCTGCAAGCTGCCTTTCACGCCTTGCCGCCGAGCGGCGGCGTGATGTTGAAGCGCGCCTTCAGTGAGGGCAACGTCGGCGCCCGCGGCTGGTCGGCGAGCAATGCCTTCGTGACACCCACGTTCCGCTACCTGTTGGCGCAAGACAGCGACAGCAAGATCACCGTCGAAGTGGTCGACGCGGCTGGTGTGGTGTTGTGGACGAAAGAAGGCCCGAAGACGGCCGGCTACCACGAAGTGCCTTGGGCGAGTGAACGCGGCGGTCGCGGTCCGTTCGGGCAAGGCGGCGGCGGCCAAGGTGGCGGCGGTCGCAGTGGTGCCGGTCGCGGCAATGACACGCCGCGTCCGGGCACGTTCGCGGTGCGCATCACGCGCGGTGAGCAAGTCTCGATGCAAGCCTTCACCGTGCTCGACCGGCGTGGTCCGGCGGGCATTCTCGGCAGTTGGCCGGCCACCGAAGAAGAAGAGGTTGGCGAAGGCAACAACGACGAGCACGCTGGCGGCCGCTGAGCGGTCCGCCGAGCGGTCACCGCGGGCTCACTCGACGACGAAGTCGTCGAACGAGCCCGACGATTCGATTTCGAGATCGCCAAGCAGCACCGACTGGAATTCGGCCAGCAAGTGAATGCGCAGGATGGCTTCTTGCTGCTTGGGCAACGCCAGCCCGAACGCCTCGGGCTCCATCGACTCGGCGGTGAGGTCGTTCAACTCGTAGAGGGCCAAGCGCGCGGCGTTGAGCGCCGCCAGCCAGGCATTGGCGTGCGCATCGAGAATCAGCAGCAGTTGGTTCTTTGACTTCGGCATCAGCCGCAAGCCAGCCAGATCGCGCCGCACAAGTTGCGCCCGCGACAAAAACAGCCGCTCTAGCTCGGGCACGGCATGACGCCGCCACTGCTCTTCGGCATCGGCACTGTCGCAGGTCTCCGGCAGCAGCCGATCACGCACCCGGGTGTCCGCGCTCTCGATCAGCATGGGCACACCCTTCAAGGTGTCGACCGTGGCCGCGGTCAGGTCACCGAAAACGAAGCCCTCGTCGACGCGAGCGACCCACATCAGCAGCCCCCTCGGCGCCGTATGCATTCACGCATCGACGACCTCAAGTGTGGTCAGCAAGTGATGTGCCTGCAGCTTCTGCGCATACATCTCGGCCTGCTCGCGCGCCCCGGTCCAGACGATGGAACGACCGGTCTTATGCACTTCCATCATCAGCTTCTTGGCCTTGTCGATGCCGTAGCCGAACACCTGCATCAGCACCTTGGTGACATAGGTCATCAAGGTCACCGGGTCGTCGTGCACGATCACGTTCCAAGGAGTTGCCAGCGACGTTTGCGGCCGGGTCTTGGTGTCCGTCTTCTCTTTGGTTGAACCGCGAACGAGCATGAGACGTCGCACTGTAGCGAGAGCTGCCGCAGTGGGTAGTGCGGGCTACCGCCGCCGAATGTCGAGCTTGTCCGCCATGGCTAGAGCTGCAGGATCTCAAGCTTGTTCTTGCCGAACAGCGGCACCAACAGCCGACGGCGCTTGGCATCGAAGCCACAGTCGGCGGGCTGTTCGAGCGTCTTCGGCAGCGCGGTGGCGGTGCCGGTGACGTCGAAGCGGTACACACACTGGCCCGCCCACGAGGTCGAGTACCACGAGGGTGAGGCGCCCGCTTCCTTGGCTTCCACCCGCACCAGACCGTCGAGCTGCGCCTTCTCAGCCTTGCCGAGATCGGTGCGAACGCCACGCGCGTCCACTTGGTAGAAGGTGCCGTCGCGCCAACTGACGACGTAGACGGTGCGATCGCGCGCGACGAGGCCGTTGGGCTGCCCCAGTTCGACACCACGCAGCAGCGGCTCAGGCTGGTCGTTGGCGACGCGCCAAATCGCATCGGTGCCGGTCCCGGAAAACTGCGCATCGAGGCCGGAGTCGGTGCAGTAGATCGTGCCGTCCGTCCCCGCACTGACATCGTTGAGGAACGTTGCCCCGGGGATCGCGACCTCACCCATCGCCGCCCCCGAGCCCAGGTCGAACTTGCGCAGCACGTCGATGTCGGCCACCCACAAGACGTCGCCAACCAACGCCATTCCCTTCGGTGCGTGCAGCGTGACGCCGTTCTTGCCGCCGACGATCCAGTAGCGCTGCATCGAACCATCGGGAGCCACCCGCGCGATGTAGCCGTTGTTGTCCTTCGCCAACGGCGCCCCATGGATGTTGCTGACCAGATAGACGTCGGCTCGCTCGTCGTGCACTACCGACTCCGGCGTGTCGAAACCCGGTGGGTCACCCGCACACGCAGGGAAGGCCACGAGCGCGAGCCAAGAGAACGCACGCCGCATTGCAGTTCGCATCACCAGGTCTCCTTCTGCTTGCCGAGTCGCAAGATCACCAGCCATTGCTCAGCGGTCACCGGCTGCACCGACAAGCGGCTGCCGCGCTGCAGCAGCACCATGTCCACCAAGGCCGGCTCCGCTTTGCATTGCTCGCGCGTGAGCGGCGGCAGCATCGCCCCGACACACTCGATGTCGACCATGAACCAGGTCGGATCCGACGGGTCGCTATCCGCGTCGTAGTAGTCACACTTCGGCTCGAACGCAGTGTGGTCGGGGTAGCCGCTCTTCACCACCTTGGCGATGCCGACGATGGCCATCGGCTCAGCATTGCTGTGGTAGACAAGCACGCCGTCGTCGACTGCGATCGCATCGCGCAGCAGGTTGCGCGCTTGATAATTGCGCACACCACTCCAGAAGGTGCGCCCTTCGCGGGCGAACTGCGCAAAGCCGAAACTCTCCGGCTCGGACTTGAACAACCAGTAATGGCGCGGCCGCGCCGACTTGCTCTTCGCTGTAGCCATCGAGGCGCCGAACGATAGCCAGATCCTGCCGGCTCGCTACTTCCAGAGCGAACGCAGGTCGTTGGTCGTGCGCGCACTGAGTTCGAACACGACGGGCGAACGCTCCCCCGCCTGCGCGAGCAGCGGCTGCTCGCCGCCACGGTCCCACAGCTTCAGCGTGTCGAGTTGGTCGCCACTGCGCCGCATCAATTGCAGCGTCCAGTCCGGCGTGTCAAAGCTTGCCGCCCGCGCATCGACGGCGAGCTTGCCCTTGAGGTCGCGCAACTCATCGTTGACGAAGTCGCCGACTTCGCGGCGTTCGCCTGGCACCCCAACCTGCACCCACGTCTCGTTGTCGATTTGGAACGTGCGCTTGTTGCCATCCTTGTGCACGAGATCGATGCGATCGATGGCGGCGTTCTGCTGCAAGACGCGCAGGGCGCAGTAGTCGAGCCACGAGCGGCGCAGCGTGTCGACGTAGGCCTTCTGCACCAACACCACCGTGTCCGGCTCATCGGCGCGGCAGGTGTGCACCAGCGCGTGCTCGCCGCGCGTGGTCTCGCTGCCAAACCACAACGTCGTCGTGCCCTGGTCGCGCACACCGCGCGTCGTCACTGTGAGGCGTGTTGCTTGCAGACCGTAGCGGGCATCTTCGGCGCGCGGGTGTTTGTCATCGGCCGCCGCCACGAACTCGCGCGCCACCAACAACTGCAAGGCGTGCGCAGCTTCGTTGCACGGCGTCGGTGCCGTCGCGAATTCGACCGGCTCGACCAATCGCCAATCCACCGAAGGCGACTCTCGCACCATGCGCAGCCGATCGCCGCGACCTTGGCCGGGATCCACCACGAGTTCGATCAACTCTTCGAACGTGCCCTCGCCCATCGGCAGCAAGATGCGCGCACGCATGCGATCGGCGGCGTTCTCGAAGATCTGCGTGAACTGCAGGTTGTCGCTGGAGAACGCCACGTCGCGGCCCGGCAGCCGGCCGAACAACTGACCGCCTTGCTCCCACAGTTTGACGCTCTCCTCGCCGTAGGCGCCCTTCACCGTGATCACGATGCGCGGTTCGCGCTCGGGAAACTTCGCCACGCCCGGTGCAAAATTGTCGACGCGCAGCGCCAGCACCGCCGTGATGAAACGCTTGGACTCGATCGCGTCGGCACGGCCCTGGATCGGCGCCAGCAGCCGCCATTCGCCCTTCTCCATCTTGAGGTGCAGCGTCTCGCGCTTGCCGAGCTCCGTCATCTGGTCGACGACCAATTCTTGCGCGTGCGCCAGCGAGTTGCGAAACACGGCGTGCTCGCGCAAGTCGTCGAGGCCCACCTCCATGCTGGAGAGCAGCGAGTCGCCGCCTTCCCAGATCTTGCCGTGCGCGCGCAGAAAGCGCGTCGTGCCCAGCGGGCCGGGCGCGCCCACTTCGATGGTGATCTTCTGTTTGTCGGCCCACTCGACCATCAGCACGAACGCCGGCGGCGTCAGGCCTGCGCGCGTTCGGCCTTGTTCGTCATCGACCAACGGCGCGGCGCGCATCTGCGCACTGTCCCAGGTGTCGACGATCTGCTTCATGTACGCCGACGAGGCGATGTCGACGATCGGTTCCTGCAACTTGAAGCGGCCGTCCGCGGCCCGGCCGAGTTCGATCGGCGCCCGGTTGTCGAACTGCCAGCGCAGCCACGTGCAATCGCGCAGCGAACGCCCTTCGAGCACCGCGATCTGGTCGACCGTCGCAGGCTTTCTGGTTTCGTCGGTGAAGTAGAGAACGGCGCCAAGACCGCACACAACCGCCAAGATCGCCAGGATCGCACGCAGCCCCATCATTGCCTCCGCCGCACGAAGAAGACTGAAAGCCCAAGCCCCAAGAACGCGAGCGGCACACCCCACAGCAGGAAGGTCTCGATGCGCGCGAGTTGCGGTGGTCCTAGTTGCATGTACTTCGCTTCGTAGCCAGGGGCTTTGAGATCGAGCAGCACCCGTCGTTCGGCCATCCAGTTGCAGATGTTGAGCGCGAAGTCACCAAAGATCGGCATGCCCGTGTTGTTGCAGAACGCCCCGGACACGATCACGACTTGCCCGGTCTTTGGCGCGTTGGGCGCGCTAGCCGCCGTCGCGGCGACGTCGAGTTCCAGCGCCATGCCGATGTCGTACGACTGCAACTGCACTTGCGGCGCTTGGAAGTCCAAGTCACCGCGGGCATCGACGCGCCCAAGCCAAGCCTCAGGGCCAGTGCGCAGCAACGCTTCGCGGCGGATCGCGGCGGGAGCGCCGGCGCGTTCTTCCAGGGGCCGCGCATTCGCGACCTCCAACGGCCGCCCGGCTTCCGCGATGCGCTTGGTCGTCGGGTGCAGCGGGTTGACGAACATCTGCAGCTTGAGCACCGCCGGATCGCCCGACAGACCACGACCCACGGCGCGCCGACTATCGCGGATCGTGTGCAAAACCGGTGGCTCGCGCAGCGTGTAGCCCATCAGTTCGCCAAAACGCCCACCGTCGGGATTTGAGCCAGGCACCGGCGACCACGCGTAGTTGAGGAACACTCGGCCGCCGCGTTTGACGTAGTCGAATAAGGCGTTGGCGGTGCGGTCGGTGAAGTCCGAACTCGGTTCGAGCACCAAGACGAGCGCGGCGTCGGCCGGCACGTCGGGCTGCGCCGTCGTCTTCCATTCACGCACTTCAAAGCCACTGCGGCCCAGCGACGTCAAGAAGTCGCGGTAGCCATAGCCCTTGTCATCGAGGCTCAAGAGCGGCGAGTAGTCCTTGAGCAAGTACGCGACCGGCGTGCCCTCGACCAACAGGCTCTTGATCGAGGAACTGATCTGTTCTTCGCCGAGGAACTTCTTCAGCACCGGCAACGCATCGCGCGTCGGCATGCCTTGGCCAGCGTTGGGTCGTTCGATGCTGGCGAGGTCGAGCAGCAGCGACAGCTTGCGAAAGCGTCGTTCCTTGCCCGGCATGCGCACGGCGACCACCAGCGTGTCGGACTCGTTATCGCGGTAGTCGAACGCGCCCGCGGCTTCGCGCGTGCTCGCCGCATCGCCATAGAAGTCGTGCGCCAGCATCTTCACGCTGTCGCCGCCGAGGTACTGGTAGCGCACCAGCAACAACCGCGTCAGCTCGCGCAATCGCCCGCGAATGCTGATCTCCTGCTGCCGCATCGGGTCTGGCCCTTGGGCTGGCAGCGGCGGATAGAAGAGATGGAACTCGATCTCGGCCTTCTGCGCGCGCAGTTCCACCAACAGGCTCTCGGTCGCGGGGTCGACCGAGTTCACTTGTTGCGGGGTCAGATCGATCAGCGCCTTCAGCGCCGGGCGCGACGCCACCCACACCAACAGCACCCACACCACCAGCATCAAGGCGCCGCCAAGCAGCAGGTTGAGCCACAGACCAAGGCTGCGCGCTTTCATGCGATCCTCCGCGAAGCCAAGCTGATGCAGGTCAAGAACAGGAAGAAGGCGATGCCGCCGACATAGAACGCCACCTGGCTGGTGTCGATCAAGCCGCGCGCAAACCACTCGCTGAAGTTGCGCATGACGTCGAGCTTGTCGAGCAGTTCACGCACGTAGTAGTTCTTGCTCAGCTCGCCGAGGTAGCCGCCGAGTTGCTGCGGCAAACGCAGCAGGCCGAAGTCGAAGATGATCGTCAGCAACGCCGCCAGCAGCACGTTGTCGGTCAGGCTGCTCGCGAAGCAACCAAACGCCAGCAGCATGCCGCTCAGCAAGAACATGCCGAGGTAGGCGGCGAAGACGGGGCCAAAGGCGAGGTCGGCGTCGAGGAATGGGCCGTACTCGAGCACGTGCAGGATCAACACACTCGGCAACCACAGCAGGGCATAGAACACCGTCGCCGCCGCCCACTTGCCAAGCACGATCTCGGCGTCGCGCACGGGGGCGGTCATCAACGTCTCGATCGAGCCGCTGCGCCGTTCTTCGGCAAAGCAGCGCATCGTCAGAATGCCGGGCACCAGCATCACCATCAGGAACGTGCTGGAGAGGCCGTAGGTCTGCGGCGGCAGCAGTTCTTGATCGATCCGGTAGAAGGCGAACACCTGCGTCAACGACGCCATCTCGAAGCCGCGCCACAGGTAGAAGACGACCGCGATGACCCAGCTCACTGGGCTGACGCAGTACGACATCAGCTCCTTCTTGAAGGTGACGAGGGCGGCGTTCATGGCAGGACCTCCGCTGCGCTCGCGGTCACTGCCGCCGCGGCCGCCACCTCGGCGGCGCGGTCGCGGCCTTCCGTGATCGTGTGAAAGTACTCTTCCAAAGTTGGCAGCTCGATGCGCAGCTCATGCACCGGCAAGGCAGCGCGCGCCAGACACTGCGCTAACTGGGCGGTGGGCTCGACGTCGCGGGGCAGGGAGAAGGCGGCGCTGGTGAGGCCATTGCTCTGCGCGACCAAGCACGTCAGGTCGAGTCCGGGCACGCCGACGAGTGCCGCCGCCACCACAGCGGGAGTGCCCAGCACCGACAGCCGCAAGGTGCGCATCTGGCCCTGCGCCACCAGGCTGTCTGGCGAGCCATCGGCGCACAGCGTGCCGCGGTGGATGATCAGGATGCGCGAACTCACTTCCTGCACTTCGCCAAGAATGTGGCTCGAGAACAACACCGTGTGCTCGTTGGCGAGGTCGCGGACCACTTGCTTGATGCGGCGGCGCTGGTTGGGATCGAGACCGGACGTCGGTTCATCGAGAATGAGAATCGGCGGGTTGGCGACGAGTGCATCCGCCAGACCCACGCGCTGGCGATACCCGTGCGACACCGCACCACACAGCTTGCGGCCGACGTCGCTGATGCCGGCTTTGTCCATCGCGCGCGACACGGCCAGCGTGCGTTCTTTGGCGGCGACCCCTTTCAACGCTGCCCGATACCGCAGGTACTCCAGCACCCGCATGTCGGGGTAGATCGGCACTTCTTGCGGCAGGTAGCCCAGGTGCCGCCGCACGGCGAGCGAGTCCTTGCCGACGTCGTGGCCCGCCAGTTCGCACTGCCCCGAGGTAGCGGGGTGAAAGCCCGTCAGCACCCGGATCGTC
Source organism: Planctomycetota bacterium (assembly GCA_947444055.1). Classification (GTDB taxonomy): domain Bacteria; phylum Planctomycetota; class UBA1135; order UBA1135; family UBA2386; genus UBA2386. The sequence goes on along the minus strand of CANEYR010000056.1, from coordinate 8,232 downwards.
GTCGTCTTGCCGGCCCCGTTGGGACCAAGGAACCCGACAATCTGCCCGCGTGCGACTTCGAACGAAATGCGATCAACGGCCAGAAACGAGCCGTAGCGCTTGGTCAGTTCTGTGACTCGGATCATGCAGCGAAGGCGTTAGTGCTGGCGACGGAGCGAAGTAACAGCTTCACCGGCCGTGAAACCGCTTGCCCATTCGATCGCAAGAACCGCCGCGGCGCCGAAGGCTAGTCGCCCGCGCGCCAAAGGCCAGCGAGCAGTTGGCCGCCAAGCCCCGATGCCACAGGCCTGTGCAAGGGACCAGTGCGAGTGGGGCTCGCCGCGCATCGAGGCGCGCGGCGAGCCGGGGCCGCAACCCCGCTACTTCACTTCAAAATCCGCGTCCTTGATGTCGTCGTCGCCGCCAGCCTTGCCGCTCGCAGCACCGGCCGTAGCACCCGCCTTAGCACCAGCGCCGGCGCCGTCTGCCCCACCCGCCATGGCCGCACCCATCGTCGACATCGCTTGCTCGAAGCTGCTGATTGCTGCTTTCAGCTTGTCGGCGTTGTCGCCTTCCGCCGCCTTCTTGAGGTCGGCGATGGCAGCCTCGATCTTGCCCTTGCTGGCTTCATCGAGCTTGCCGCCGCTCTCCTTCACCTGCTTCTCGGCTTGGTAGGTGAGGCTGTCGGCTTGGTTCTTCAGGTCGACCAGTTCGCGGCGCTTCTTGTCTTCACCCGCGTGCGACTGCGCATCGCGCGCCATGCGCTCGACCTCGTCCTTGCTCAGACCACTGCCCGCCTCGATCTTGACCTTCTGTTCCTTGCCGGTGCCCTTGTCCTTCGCCGCGACCGACAAGATGCCGTTGGCGTCGATGTCGAACGTCACTTCGATCTGCGGTGTGCCACGCGGTGCTGGCGGGATGTCCTTCAACTGGAAGCGGCCGAGCGTGCGGTTGTCGTTGGCAAACTCGCGCTCACCCTGCAGCACGTGGATGTCGACGCCAGGCTGGCTGTCGGACGCCGTCGAGAACACCTGCGAACGGCTAGTCGGAATGGTCGTGTTGCGTTCGATCAACTTGGTCATCACGCCGCCGAGCGTCTCGATGCCGAGCGACAGTGGGGTGACGTCGAGCAGCAGCACGTCGCTGACTTCGCCGCCGAGCACGCCGCCTTGGATCGCGGCCCCGAGTGACACGACTTCGTCCGGATTGACCGACTGGTTCGGCTCCTTCTGGAAGACCTCCTTCACCAGCGCCCTCACGCGCGGGATGCGCGTGCTGCCACCGACGAGAATGCACTCATCGATGTCGGACGCCTTCATCTTGGCGTCTTCCATGCAGCGCAGCACCGGCCCGCGGCAACGCTCGAACAAGTCCTCGCACATCTTCTCGAACTGCGCCCGCGACAGGTTCTCGCTGAGGTGCTTAGGACCGGTGGCGTCCATCGTGATGAACGGCAGGTTGATCTGGGTCTGGATCGCCGAGCTGAGTTCGATCTTGGCCTTCTCCGCCGCTTCCTTCAGACGCTGCAGCGCCATCTGGTCCTTCTTGAGATCGACGGCGGTCTGCTTGCGGAAGTTGTCGCACAACCACTGGATGATGCGCTCGTCGAAGTCGTCGCCACCGAGGTGCGTGTCGCCGTTGGTCGCTTTGACTTCGAAGACACCCTCGCCGACGTCGAGAATCGAGATGTCGAAGGTGCCGCCGCCGAGGTCGAAGACGGCGATCTTCATGTTCTTGCCCTTCGCCTTCTTGTCGAGGCCGAAGGCCAACGCCGCCGCGGTCGGCTCGTTGATGATGCGCTCGACCTTGAGCCCGGCGATCTGGCCAGCATCCTTGGTCGCTTGGCGCTGGCTGTCGTTGAAGTAGGCGGGCACCGTGATGACGGCGCGGTCGACCTTCTCCCCGATGTAGGCCTCGGCGGCGTCCTTCAACGCGCGCAGAATCTGGGCAGAGATCTCGGGCGGCGTAAACTGCTTGCCAGCCACCTCCACCTTGACCAGCTCGTTGGCGCCGCCGACGACTTTGTACGGCACCGTCTTCTCCTCTTCGCCGACTTCCTCGTGGCGGCGCCCCATGAACCGCTTGATCGAGTAGATGGTGTTGGTTGGGTTGGTCACCGCCTGGCGCTTGGCCGGCGCGCCGACGAGCCGTTCACCGCTCGGCGTGAAGGCAACGACCGACGGCGTCGTGCGCGCGCCCTCCATGTTGGCGATGACCTTGGGCTCGCCGCCCTCCATCACTGAGACAACCGAGTTGGTGGTTCCGAGGTCGATACCGACGATCTTCGACATGGTCACTCCTGTGCTGCGGCCACGAGCTGCCGACGTTGCGGACGTTGTTCGCTGCGGCCCGGACACCGGGCTTTGCGAAGGCCGCCGCATGACAAACGGCGTGCCCACCGCACGGATCGCAGCAAGTTGTTTTCTCTTCGATGGTTGCGATGCAATGCCAGATCGCATGTGACGTCAATCTGGCAGGCGATCCGCCAACTGGCCCTGTCAGCGTGGCAGCTCGCGCGGTTCGGTCCATCGGCCGAACTGAACGAAGGTGACGTGCAGCGCGGCTATGACGAGGAAGCCACCGACCAAGGCGCCGAACAGATCCGCCAGGGTGTTGCCCGGCGCCGCGGCGTTCCACATCCACAGCAGTAGCAGCGGAAAGCCGAGCAAGTCGATCACCAACGGCGCCAGCATTCTGCCCGCACCCTGCACCGCGCCCATCGCGCCCAACGCCACCGCCCCCAGGACTTGGCCCCAGGCACCGTGCCCCAAGTACTGCACGACCACGTTGGTGAGTTCCGGCGTTGGCGTGCTGACGAAGACTTGCACCAGGGGCGCTGCCAACACCGACGTCGCCGCGACAAACGTAGCGCCGAACAAACCAGCCTGCAGCGCCGCCCACAAGCCCGCCGCGCGCGCGGCCGCCGCCCGGCCGACGACGACCGCCCGGCCCGCGTACGCCGTCGCGGCGTTCGCAAACCCCAACGACGAGAACAACACCACCGTGTCAAAACGCGTCGTCACCGCCAGCGCCGCCGTGGCCGCGTCGCCGAATCGATGCTGCACCAACGCCGTCAGCGCCAAGAACACGGCCGCTCGCAAACCGATCTGCAGTGACTGTGGCCACGCATCGCGCAGCATCGGCAGCACAATCGCGGCGGTGGGCCCGCGCGGCACCGCGCGCAGCGACAGCGGGTGCGAGCGCCGCGCCAACCACCAGACCGCGAACACCACAGCGACCGTGCGCGCCACCACCGCGGCATAGGCCGCGCCGACGACGCCAACCGCAGGGATGTCGGCCGCCTGCCAGCCAAAGAGCAGCACCAAAGCCAACAGCAGATTGAGCACGTTCGCCAACAACAGCACCATCAACGGCAGCAACGCTTCGCCCGCCGCGCGCATCGCCGCCGTCGTCTGCATCAACACGAACATCGGCAAGCAACCGAGGTTGCTGACCACGAGGTAATGCACCGCATCACCGCGCACGGCGCCGGTCAACCCGGTGCGATCGACCATCGCGCCAGCCGGCCAACACGTCACCAGTGCTATGGCGACGCCAAGCCACACCATGAACCACTGCGCCCGCACGTTCGCTCGCCGTGCCCCGGCGACCTCGCCGACACCGCACGTGCGCGACAACCGCGCCAACAACGCCGTCGACACGCACTGGCCGACGATCATCGGCAGGAAGTTCCAGGTCGAACCGACGTGCGCAGCGCGCAGCGCGTCTTCACCCAAGTGGCCGACCATCGCCAGGTCGACCAAGTTGATCAGCGCATGCAGCGCCAACCCCAGCGCCAGCGGCAAGCCTTGGGCCAACACGGCCATGGCCGGCGAACGACGCAACAACGGATCGGCGACAGCGGGAGCAACTTCGAGCACGGCCGCAGCGTAGCGGCCCACACCCACTTGGCTCTACGCTGCCGAGTAGCGGCTACGAGTCCAGGATCTCGCGCGCGCGATCGAGGATCTTGGTCGGACTGAACGGCTTCGTCATGTAGTCGTTGGCGCCCGCCGTCTTGCCGATCTCGCGATCGCACTCCTGCCCCTTGGCCGTCAACAGAATGATCTTGACGCCATTGAGCGACGGGTCGGCACGCACCAACTCGGTGACCTGACAGCCGTTCATCTTCGGCATCATCACATCGAGGAACACCAAGTCCGGTTTGTGTTCGCGGATCGCCGCCAGCCCTTCCTCGCCATTGCGCGCCTCGAACACCCGGTAGTTGTCCTTGCGCAACACGAAGGTCAACGCGCGACAGATGAACGGCTCGTCATCGACCACGAGAATCGTACGTTGCGTCATGATCGCGCTCCCGCAGTGTTGCCCGGTCGCGCTGGCGATGGGCCCTGGTATCGAATGACGACCGCCGTCACATCGTCGTTGCCGACCTGACCGTGCCGGAAGGCCTCGAGTTCGCTGACGATGCCGTCGACGATGCGCTGAGCGGACCGATTGGTTGACAACTGTGCGAACAACGCCGACAGCCGTTCCTCGCCAAACATCTCACCGGTGTCGTCCATCGCCTCGGTGATGCCATCAGTGAACAACAACACGCAATCGCCCGGCTGCAACTGGAACGTGCGGGATGGGTAGTCCGGGTTTGGCAGAAAGCCGAGGATCGTGCTCTCGCTGGCCACCGCTTCGACGCGATCCTTGGCCACGCGGTAGATCATCATGTCGTTGTGGCCGGCACTCACATACTCGATGCCGCCATCGTCGGCGCGCAGAGCCACGGCCGCCGCCGTCAAGAAGCGTTCGGTGCGCGTCAGGTCTTCAAACATGCGCGCCGCCAACGCATCGAACACGGACTTCGGGTCGTTGTGCACCGACGCCAACGTGCGCAGCATCGAACGGGCACCAACCATGATCATGCCCGACGCCAAGTTGTGCCCGGACACGTCGGCGACGACGACGAGCGTGCGACCGTCGGCGAGTGGCACATAGTCGAAGTAGTCGCCGCCGACCGCCCCACACGCGTAGTAGCGCGCCGCCACGTCGTAGCCCCCGAGCACGACGGGCTTCTCCGGCAGAATCTGGCGCTGGATCGTTTGCGCCATGAGCAGTTCCTTGCCAAGTGCCGCCGTCTTGCGCGCACCGAGCACCGCCCCCAACATCGCCGCGAACGACTCCGCGATCTGCCCCTCTTCGTTGTCGAGCAGCGCTTCCTGGTGGTCGGCGCCGCGTTCGTAGGTCGCCGCTTTGTCAACCAACACCAGCGCGCCGAGCAACACCCGCTTGTCGCCCGAACCATAGGTAATGGGCACGCCGAGCACTTGGCGCGTGGCCAGCGCTTCGACCGAGCCGGGATCCCCGAGCGGGCAGTCGCCAACGGTGCGAATGATGACGCCTTCCTCGACGCCGAGCACGTCAGCCAAGAACCCCTCCACCGACACCATCGGGTCGACGACGCCGCGGTCGCTGCCGCGGGCGCTCAGCCCTTCGCCGGCAAAGTGCACGACGACTTCGCAGCAACCCTTCGTCGGCAAGTAGCCGAGATACAGCACATGCTGCACCCCCGCGGCGCGGTGGCAGGCGCGCACGCCGAGGTTCGCAATCTCGGCGTCGTCACCGCCGGCTGACAGCCGAGGCAGTGTCTCGCCAAACATCGACACCTGCTCAAGCAACCGCAGGGAGCTGGTGTTCATGCTTTCCATGTCGCTCTCGAGGCGCTCGCGCTCGGCGAGCACCGTCAACAGCGAACTGACCAGAGCCTGCAATTCGGGCAAGGCCTTGGGAATGGACGCCACCAAAGCCCCGAGTGGCAACTCGGCACGCACGAGGTCGGCACCGGGCCGCGCCGAGCCATAGCTCGCCGACGGATCGCCGACCGCATCGAGCACCTGCACGGCAACCCCTTCGAACAGTCGTGGGATCGACGCCAGCAGCTCGCAGGAACCCTGGTGAATCGTCACGGCAAGATCAGGCGTTGGCGATCACCCGCACACACTTCGTCAGGCGCAACGTGTTCCAGCCGTTCACCCGTTCGTACAGAACCTTGTCCATCACCATGCGTGCGATGCGAATGCCATGGCCACCGCACTCGGTCGGCATCGCCTCATTGGCGTCGAGCTCCGTGGTGTCGTACTGCAGCGGGTCGAAGGCCGGCCCCTGATCGCGCAACGTGATCTGCAGCGAATCGTCGGTTAGCCCGAAGACCACTTCGATCGGCTTGCTCTCGTCACGCTGGTAGCCATGCCGCAGCACATTCGTCACCATCTCCTGCAGAGCGACGAGCACGTGGTAGCGCGAGCCCTCTGGATCCTCATCGAAGACCACAGCATCCAGCAAGGTCTCGCCGACCTGCCAAACCAGACGAAGGTGGTCCATTGGACCGGTGAGTGTGAGAGCGACCTGTGCGAACATGGGTTCTCCGGGCTTCGCAGCCCTATCGACGGTGTCACCCCGTCCCCTGAGGCATCTTGCTACGGATCGTCCCGTACAGCGGACCGACGAACCGCCGACTGCACGATGGCAAGGCCGTTGCCCCGCGGGTAAGGTCCGTGCGGCGGTTCCAGGTCTCGGTCGGGACCAGGTCGCCGGAGGGCTATCCAGTGCAGTTTCCCAGTGTTCAGAAGACCCAGGTCGTTCGCACCCGGGCGTCGTCCAGGCTCGGCGTTTCTTATCTGTTCTTCGGGCTGTTGCTGGCGTGCAGCAGTTCGCCGCCGCCGTCTCGCTACAAGGGATTCGTGCCGCCGGCCAGTGTGTCGACGACTGTGACCATGGCCGCGCCAGCCATCGATCCAGAACTTGAGATCGACCTGCTGGCCCCGTTCAAGACCACGCCCGCCTTGTTGCGAACGGCGCACCTCAATCTGCTGGTGCATCGCCCCAAGGCCGCCATCGCAGCCACCGCCGAGGTGCTGTATGGCCCGGTGAAACCGTCGAGCAACGAGGAGTCGTTTGCGCGCTACCTGCGGGCCGAGGCCTACGAACAAGAAGGCCAACCAGAACGTGGCCAGTACGACCGCGAGCGCGCCGACACGCTGGCGATCGATCTTGGTTTGCGCCGCTTGCTCGCAGGCAAGCCCCGCCCGGTAGCCGAGGAAGTGCCGGTTGTGGCGAGCCCGGAGTTGGCTGTGCAACCGCGTTCGGCTTGGAAGGCCGCGGGGCCTGACCGCCGCAACGTCGAGCCCATGGACCCGGTTCGGCGCGTCACCATCCATCACTCGGCGATGTACTTCCGCGACACCCGCCCAACCACGTGCGCCGCGCAGATCCAGATGATCCAGCGCGATCACATGAGCAATCGCGGCTACGGCGACATCGGCTACCACTACCTGATCGATCCGTCCGGTCGCATTTGGCAGGGACGCGAACTGCGCTGGCAGGGTGCGCATGCAGCCGGCAACAACAACCAAGGCAACGTCGGCATCTGCTTGCTTGGCAACTTCATGCGCGGCAAGAAGGGCCAAGGCCCGACCAGCGCCCAGGTGCAGGCCATGCGACGACTGGTCGCGACCGTCATGCTTCGCTTCAAGTTCGGGCCCGATGCGGTGTTCTGCCACAGCGACTTCAAGGCCACTGATTGCCCAGGCGCGTTGATGGAACCGGTCGTCGCCGAAATGGTGCGCGACCTGCAGCGCCGTTCAGGCCGCCTCGCCGACGCCAGCGCCCAGTAGCAACCGGGAGAGTCGCTCCGATCACGTCCGCCGCCTGACCGATAGGCGAGACATGTCGAGTGGCTCTGCTTCGCCCCAACTCGGGATCCGCACGCTGCCCGGCACGCGCACCAGTTGTGCGTTGCTGACGGTGCTGACGATCCTGCTGGCGTGGCCAAACCCGCCGGTGGCCCTCGCGGTCCTGGTGCGCCCGAGCTACTTCGCCCTGCTGTCGTGGTTCTTCTGGCGCACGGCGCGCGCCAGCCCCGAATTGCAAGGGCAGCCGATGAACCTCGTGCGCGGTGGCTTCCTCATCCTGTGCATCGGGTTCACCTCCAGCGCCATCGTGCACTTCGCCGGCGTCGAGAACGATCACCCGGCCTTCGCCTACTTGCGCCAGGTCTGCGAGCGCGGCGCGCTGTTCTTGCTCGGCACGACGCTGACCGCCTACGGGCTGATGCTGTGGATCCCGCAAGTGATCGCCAGCCACCAACTGCTTGAGCAACACGCCGCCCGCCAACGCGGCGAGCTGCAGGATGCGGCAAGCGCGCGGTCGCTGCTTGAACAGCGGCTCGTCGATGCCGACCGCCGCGGCATGCTCGGCGAACTCGCGGCCAGCATCGCGCATGATCTGCGCAACCCGTTGACGATC
>CANEYR010000055.1 GCA_947444055.1 Planctomycetota bacterium | reverse complement strand
GTGTTCTACGAGCTGGCCTTCCGCAATACGCGCGACGATCCGCCAGAGGATTCGCCGGCGTCGATTGCCCTGACGTGGGTCGACGAGAGCAAAGAACGGCATGTCAACCTCGGCTACGCCGTCAACGACCTGTCGACCGATGCGCCGCTCGAGGCGATCGAGTTTCGCAATGTCGCCGAGTACCGGATGAACTTCCGTTCGGTGGTGTTCGTCAACGAACGCGCCGCGGCACCACAGGACCCGCCGGATTCGCCGCTCGTGCGCGAAGGGCAAGAACGGCGGCTCGAGGCGCAGGTATTGGCCGCCCTCGCGGGCAGCGAAGTCACGATCTACCGCGACGGCAGACTCAGCGCGTCGACGGTGCGCGCGGAAGATCACGAGGCGATCATGGCGTTGCCGCGCGCGGCTGCCGCCGAATCGGCGGTGACCGAAGTCGTGTCGTCGGATGGCGGGCGGCGCGTGACGGCCTTTGCGCCGTTGCGCGGCGATGGCTGGGATGGTGCGGTGCTTGGCGTCGCCTGCTCCGATGCGGACTGGACGGAAGAGTCGCGATCAAGCAGTCGCTGGGCCTTGGCGCTGTGTCTGGCGAGTGCGCCGTTCTTGCTCGTCTTGCTCAGTGAGCTGCTGGCCGCGGCCACCAACCTGCGCATGCGGCTGATGACCGTGACGTCGTTGGCGTCACTGGCGCCGCTCGGCCTGCTGTCGCTGGTGCTGGTGCAGGTGCTCGAAGGGGGGCACGCCACGGATGTCGAAGCGAGTGTGCGAACCACCGTGCGCAGTGCGCTTGGGCAGTTCGACAGCCAAAAGCAGAAAGTGCAGGCCTCGGCGCAGCAGTGGTTGCTAGCGCTGACCAAGCGAGCGGTGACGAAACTCGGGACGGTGCAGGAAGCCCAGTTTGCAGCGGAGATCCCGGCCACGAGCAGCGAGCTTGAGAAGCTGCTGGTCGGGCAGTTGCCACCGGAGTGGCACGGCGGGTTCTTGCGGCTGGATTGGCAGCCACACTTGGGCAAGACGGTGGCCGCCCCGCAGGTGCTCATCGTCGGCGATGCGCGCATGGCGAATGCGGAGACGCCAGCTCGGCTCGATCCGGGCGTGTTCATGCAGTGGGGCGAACTGATGATCGGTGTGCGCGCCGAGCTGAGCGATCACGGCGGCACCTTTGTGCTCACCGCTGGCCGACCCGTCGACGGCACGTTGCTCAGTGCGCTCGCACCGGGACACGATGTGTCGCTCACCGATGTGCGCGGCTATCCGTTGGCGAACAGCGCGCCGAGCGGCGAGGCTGCGAATGCGCGCGCCGCGGCCGACCCGGCGACGATGGCCCAACGGGAGCGATCGGTGAATCAGGTGCTCGAACAGCGGCAGCCGGTGGTCGAGCGCGTCAGCAGTCGTCGCGGCAGCGAAGTGCTCGGCAGCGAGGTGTTGCGCGATCTGCAGGACACCCCGCGCGCCCTGTTGGTCGTGGCGCAGCCCGACCAGCGTGCGACCTTGGACTTGGCCGTGGGCCGCATTCCGGTGCGCGCCTTCTTCTTGTTGATCGCGGGGTCGTTGATCGTGTTGTCGGTGTTCTTGTCCTTCGTCGTCAGCGGGCGCATCAGCCGCCCGATTGAACGGCTCGAACGCGGCGCGCAGTCGCTGTCGCGCGGTCATCTCGACACGCGTGTGCAAGTCGAGGACGGTGGCCAGATCGGCCGCTTGACGCGAGCGTTCAACCAAATGGCGGCGGATCTGCAGGCTCGATTGCAGGACCTGCAGGCCCTCAATCGCACCATGTGCGAACTCGCTGCCGACCACGACGAGTCCACCACGGCCGAAGTGCTGCGCCGATTCTGCAAGTCGCACACGGCGGCGGACTCGGTGCACATTGCACTGGCTGACTTCGATGGCCAGAAGTTGATCGTGTATGCCGGCGGCGATGGGGCGGCGCGCTCATCGCCGCTTGCTAGCGTGCCGTTGCCCGCGTTGGTCGGCGCGTTTGCCAGTTCCTCGCGCGTCGGCGAAGTCGAGCCGCCGTGGCGCGATCTGACCCCGGGCAGTCGATCGTTGGTCGGCATGCCGATCGTGTTTGGTGGCCGGGCGCGCGGTGTGGTGCTGCTCGGGTTTCAGCGGCAACAACCGTGGCCGGTGGATCTCGACTTGCTCAGCACGGTCGTGGCGCAAGCGGCGGTGGCGTTCGAGCGATGCCAGTTGCAGCGGCTGGCGGTGCAGGATCCGGTCACCGGCACCTTCACGCCGGAGTACTTCCGTCGTCGCATCGTCGATGAAGTGTCGCTGGCGCAGCAGCGCGGACGACCGCTCGTGATGTTCGCGGTCGCGCTCGGCGATGGCGATCGGCGTCCCCGCGGGTTGCGGCGGTTCGCGGCGCTGTTGCGCGACCAGTTGCCGCGGCATTCGGTGGCGTGCCACGCTGGCAGCGGGCAATTCACGGTCGCCGTGCCAGGCTTTGTGCGCGCGCAAGCGGAAGCATGTTTGGCGAGTCTTGGCACGGCGTGGGAAGAGCTGGTGCGGCAGTTGCCCGAGAACGAAGTCGAGGAACGGCGGCCGACGGGCGTGATCGTGCAGTTCCCCGAAGAGGCGGCGTCGGCCGAGTTCTTGTTCGAAGCGCTGCGGGCGCGGCTCGTTGCCTTGCACACCCCTGGTGCCTCGGCGATGGAGTCGGACGAAAGCCTGCACCGAGCCGGCGTCACCGCCGTCAGCCCCGCGATGCGGGAGGTGTATGGCACGCTGCGCCGCGTCGCACCGACAGATTTGCCGATCTTGCTCGAGGGCGAGACCGGCGTGGGCAAAGAGGTGCTGACCAACCTGGTGCATCGCTGGAGTCGGCGCGCCGGTGGCCCACTGGTGAAGGTGCACTGTGCGGCGCTGTCCGAGACGTTGCTCGCCAGTGAAATGTTCGGCCACGAGAAGGGCGCCTTCACGGGGGCTGATCGCCGCAAGATCGGCCGCTTCGAACAGGCCGACGGCGGCACGCTGTTCCTCGACGAGGTCGGTGAGATCTCGCTCGACGTGCAGGTCAAGTTGCTGCGCGTGCTGCAGGAAGGCGAGGTCGATCGCGTCGGTGGCAGCGAGCCGGTGAAGGTCGATGTGCGCGTCATCGCCGCCACCAATCGCGACCTCGTGCAGATGATCGCCGACGGGCGGTTCCGCGAAGATCTCTACTACCGGCTGCAGGGCATGGTGGTGAAGGTGCCGCCGCTGCGCGAACGCAAGCAGGAGTTGGCGAGCTTGGTCGAGCACTTCCGCGCCGAGATCGTTGCCGATGGGCATGCGGTGGCGCGCGCTTGGTCGACCGACGCGATGGATGAACTGTTCCGCCAGGAATGGCCTGGCAACATTCGGCAGCTGCGCAACACGGTGTTCCGGGCCATGGTCATGGGGCGCGGCGACGTTGTGCAGCTGCGCGATGTGCAGGTCGTGTTGGTGGCCCAAGGCAGCCAGGTGCCGGTGGTGCCAGCGCCCGCGGCCAGTGAGTCCATTGCGGTCGCGGTCCCAGAGGCAATGTCGCCGCCATTGCCCGTGCAGCCGACGCCGCCGACAGTGCCAGTCGAGGCGGTGATGCCCGTGGTCGTTCCGCCGCCCGAACCAACCTTCGAAATCCCGCGACCATCGACGCTGCCGCCGACACCAACCGCATTGACGCCGCGGCTAGAGGAGCTGCGCTTGCGGGTCGTTTTGGCGGGGCGCTATTCGACCCAGGATCACATGACGAGCACGGGCGTGTCGCATCGCACCGCCTTGCGCGACCTGCAAGCTCTGGTTGCCGCTGGGGCGGTCGAGCGGGTGGGCAGTCGGCGGGGCACCTTCTATCGGCCATTCGACGCGAATGGCTAATTCGTGAAGCCTTGGCGAATTGGCTCTTGGCCCTTCGGTCTGCGTGGCTGATTAGTTTTGTTCGCCACGTAACCCATGCATTCATAGAGTCGAATGCCGTGGCCAATACATTGGCCAGTGCATTGGACCACGGCTTGCTTGGATGCTTTCGCCCGATCAATCCAGGTCGAGCGGAATCGGATTCAAGCCATGCACCACTTTCCTCGCCTCTTGGTCGTCGCCATGTTCGCAGTCGGGTCGCTGGTCGCGCAGGTCGTCGTCAAGAAGGGAGCGGTGGTCTACCACGGCAGTGCGAGCAACACGTCGGCACCGGCCACCGTGCAAGAGAGCAAGGTGAAAGAGGCGACGCCGGAGTGGAAGAAGATCCAGGCTGAGGCGATCGACACCGACTCGGCGCATGGCAAGCAGCTGTTGGCGCAGATGAACAACCGCATCCGGGAAGCGGTGAAGGCGGTTGCCGAAGCGGAGAGTCGCGACATGGTCACCCGCGCGGACGACATCACCGACAAGCAGGGCCGCGACGTCGTGGACTTGACCGACAAGGTCGTCACCAAGGTGGGCGAGTAAAGGTCGGCTGCGCACAAAGTCATCGCCGCCGTAGCGCCTCTGTCCCACAATCCTCCGCGTGTCACGTCGCCTCGTTGGCCCCTTGCGATCCTCGTCGCTGATCGCGCTCTTCGCAGTCGTGGCCAGCTGTGTCACCACGTCGCCGCCGCGGCGCTCGGACCCAACCAAGCTGGAGGCGCTGGTCGCCGGGCGGCCAACCGGCGGCAACACGATGGGGCCGATTGCGTGGGGGCTCGGTGGGGGGCCCGCGATGCCGCGCGAAGGCCAGCTCCAGCAGGATCCGAAGGAGACGCCCGAGCAACGTGATGCACGCGTTCGCTTGCAGTTTGGCAGCAACGTCCTGATCGGCGCCGATGGCCTGATCACCAAGCAGTACTTCTTTGCGGGCGATCTGGCGCAGACGTTCTTGAAGCTGATCGCCGAGATCACGCCCGAGTCGCAGCCGCAGTTCACGCCAGGAGCCGATCGCATTCCACCGAAGGTGCCGCCGCCCGGGACCAAAGTCGGCGGCCCTGACAGTCGCAGCATCCTCGGCCGCATGCTGCGCGGCCACGAAGTCGAAGTGACGTTCGTGCCGGAGTTCGAGATCCTCAGCGGCGTGCCGCTCGTCGATACGCAGGCGCTCCCGGCGGTGAAGGGCGATCCACTCGACTCCAAGTACAAATCGGCGCCGGCCGTGGCGCTCGCCTTGGTGACGGCGAAGCCGTCCGCGTTGGCGGCGTTCGAAGCCAGCATCGACCTGTTCTACGCGAGCATCCCGCAGATCGAGATCACGGTGAACGTCGTCGAGTACCAGACCGCCGACGCGCTCGCGTTCGGGGTGACGGGCCTCGACGCCAACACGCCGATTCTCGGCAACCTCACCAGCAACCAATTGGTGCGGTCGTACTCCTCCGCCTTCCCGTTGCGACAACCTATCGTCGGTTCGTCGCCGGTCACCGACATCGGTCGCTTCGCGCTGGGCGGCATTCACGACGCCTGGGAACTGAACATGGTCCTAGAGGCGCTCGAAGCGAACAACCTCGCCGACATCACGAGTTCGCCGAAGCTCGTCGTGCGCAACGGCGGCATCGCGGCGATTTCGACGCTGACGCAGTTCCCGTTCCCGAAAGCGAAGTTCATCCAGTTCGGGCAAGAAGTGGCGACGGAGATCGAGTTCAAGCCGGTGGGTGTTCGCATGAACATCGTGCCGGTGATCGCTGGCACGGATTCGGTGATCTTGCAGGTCTACGCCGACGTGTCCGCCATCACCGCCTTCGCGCCGACCGATCCGGTGAGCACGCCGATCACCAGCAATCGCTCGGCGTTGACGACGGTCTACTTGAAGGACAACCACACGCTGGTGATCGGCGGACTCGAGTCGAGGACGTTGTTCGAGAGCGAAACGAAGGTGCCGATCCTCGGGGACATTCCGCTGCTTGGGTTCCTCTTCCGGTCGACGTCGCAGACTCGCAACGACACCAAGGTCGAGTTCCACATCACCCCGCGCATCGTGCGCGACCGCGGCTCGCCGAAGGCGCAGTCGTTCTAGCGGCTCGCGTCGTCGCGCCGGGTCGACTGCACGCTGGATCCGCAGGCGCTCCCGGGGATGATCGCCGCCATGAAGCGACGCATCGTAGTCGTCGTCGGCACCCGCCCGGAGGCGGTCAAGCTCGCGCCCATCGTGTTAGCCCTTCGCGCATCGACTTGGGCGGAGTGCCGTGTGGTGGCGGCGGCCCAGCACCGAGAACTGCTCGACGACACGTTGGCGTTCTTCGGCGTGGTGCCCGATCGCGATCTCAACCTGATGCGTCCCGGGCAAGGGCTCGCCGACTTGACGGCGCGGGCGTTGGCGGCGATCGATCCCGTCTTGGCCGAAGAAGAACCGGACTTGGTGCTCGCGCAAGGTGACACCACGACGGTGTTGGCGACGGCGCTGGCGTCGTACTACCGGCGCGTGCCGTTCGCGCACGTCGAAGCCGGGCTGCGCACCGGCGATCTGGGGCAACCGTTCCCGGAAGAAGGCAATCGCCTGCTGGTGGCGCGCCTGGCCCAGTGGCACTTCGCGCCAACGGTGCTCGCGGCCGAGAACCTGCACCGAGAAGGCATCGCGCAGAAGCACGTGCATGTCGTCGGCAACACCGCGATCGATGCGCTGCGTTGGGCGTTGCCACGCGTCGATGCCGCGATGTTCGCGCCGTCTGGTGGCCGGCGGCTCGTGTTGGTGACCGCGCATCGCCGCGAGAGCTTGGGCGAGCCACTGGTCGAGCTGTGCCACGCCCTGACGGCGCTCGCCAATCGGCCCGATGTCGAGGTGCTGTTTCCCGTGCATCCCAACCCGCGCGTGCGCGCCACCGTCGAGCGCCTGCTGGCGGTCGGCGCCAACGTGCGGCTGTGCGATCCGTTGGGCTACCCCGAGATGGTTGCCGCCATGATGGCGAGTTCGCTGATCCTGACCGATTCTGGGGGTGTGCAGGAAGAAGCCCCGACTCTGGGCAAGCCGGTCTTGGTGCTGCGCAACGTCACCGAACGGCCCGAAGGGGTCGCCGCCGGGGCTGCGCAGTTGGTTGGTTTGCATCGCGATTCGATCGTCGCGGCCGCCAGTGAACTGCTCGACAACCCCACGGCGTACGCGGCGATGGCGCGGGTGCGCAGCCCCTATGGCGACGGCACCAGTGCTACTGCCATCGTCGACATCCTGCGCGACAGCCGCTGAGCCGCGGGACGCGCCGGGAAGAAGGCGCTAGCATGCCCGTCCGAATGCGTTCCATGATCGATCTGCCACCGCTCTGCCGTCGTTCCATCTCGGCGAGTCATCGTCCCGACGCACAGCCGCAGCGCGGCGTCGCCCTGGTGCTGGCGTTGATCTTCTCGATCCTGATCTACATCCTGGTCGCCGAGTTGGTCGTAGCCGGCCGCATGGTGCGCGCCACGGGCGAGAACGACGCCCTGTTGGCGCGCATGCGCGCGCAGATGGTCTACCAACTTGCCGACACCGAAGACCAGTTGCTGCAGGACATGGCCGGGGCGGCGGCAGGGGAGGAAGGTGGAGGTGCAGGTGCTCTCGGCAGTGCTCTTGGTGGGGCTGCTGCAGGTGGTGCTGCCGCTGGTGGCGAAGCGGCAGGTGCCGCCGGTGGCGAAGGTGGCGAGGGTGCTGCCGAAGAGGATCCGGCGGCGGCATGCGACAGCAGCCGCGACTCGTGGTTTGAGCCGATTGGTCATGCCGACGCCGACTTGACGACCTACGTGTGGGTCGAGGACGAAAACCGCAAGCTCAACTTGCTGGCGTTGTGGAGTCCGGACGAAGAGTTCGCTGAGTTCTCTCGCGATCGCGTCGTGCGCTTGCTCGATACCCTGCGCGAGGACTCCGACTTCGACATTCCCACGAGCGACGCCCAACGCATCGTGCAGGACATTCTGGAATGGGGCAAACGCGCCGGCTCCGAAGCGATGCCGCGGCCGCGTTTGAAGTCCGACGACGAGAAGCGGCGTGAGATCTCGGTGCCGATGCACCTCGACGAGTTGATGCTGTTGCCGTCGGTCACCGAAGAACTGTTCTTCGACAAGGTGTTCGAAGGCAAGGTCTACCTGGGGCTCGAGTCCGTGCTGACGTTGTGGACCTCACTGCGCGTTGACCCTGGCGATCCCGAGAAGATTGCGCGGCAGCGCGCCGCGGCCGAATCGCGCGGCGAAAAGCCGGCGGGCGCACCAGCGGCATCGGTCGGCAGCAACCAACCAGCTGCGGCCAGCGGCAGCAACGCGGGCGGCACCAACGCGGGCGCCGCTAACCCGCCAGGCGGTGAGGAAGCGCCGCCGCCACAGCCAGACGGGCTCGGCATCCACATCAACCTCAACACCGCTTCGCGCCAAGTGCTGCGATCGTTGTTCCCGCCGGAGAAGATTCCCGATCGCGTGATCGACGCGATCATCAAGTATCGCAATGAAGTCGATCAGGAAGCGACGGCGGCCGAGGCGGAGCAGAGTTCGACCGAAGTCAGTGACTTTGGCGATCTGCGGCTCGGTGCGGCGCAGAAGAAGAAGTTCTTCGCCACGGTGGCCGACCTTGAGCAGGTCGAAGAGTTCGCGAAGCTGCCCGATCCGGAGATGAAGACCGAGTTCCAAGCGGCGCTGACGACAAAGTCGGAAGTGTTCTCGTTGCACGTCGCGTCGCTGTTCAAGCGCAGCGAAGAGAACCGCATCTATTTGCTGCGGCGGGCGCGCGCCATCGTGCTGCGGCTGGATGACGGCGCCGAGGGCCAGGTGATTCCGTTGG
The DNA here is from genome assembly GCA_947444055.1 of Planctomycetota bacterium. Classification (GTDB taxonomy): domain Bacteria; phylum Planctomycetota; class UBA1135; order UBA1135; family UBA2386; genus UBA2386. The sequence continues at coordinate 20,565 of CANEYR010000055.1, read as the reverse complement.
TGCCGTTCGAAGAGCGCGTCGGCTTGCGCGTGCAGCCCATCGACATGCAGGAAGAGACGGTCGACCTCTCGTTCATGTATTCGGAGATGGATCAGTTCGCGCAGGAAGACCGCGCGTGGAATCCGTTCTACCTCGACTTCTACCTGCCGAAGAACCAGCGCGAGCAGTTCTACCAACCGCGCTGAGCGAGGCCCATGCCGCGCGTCGCCGACCCACACTTGCGCGAGCGTCTGATCGCGGCGGCGACGGTCGAGTTTGCGGAGTCCGGATACGCCGGCGCCACTTTGGATGGCATCGCGACGCGGGCCGGCGTCACCAAGGGCGGCGTCTATTTTCACTTTGCCGGCAAGGAAGAGCTGTTCTTCGCGGTGCTCGACCATTGGCGCGATCGGCGACGGCGGTTGCTGCAAGTGCCGGTACCGAGTGCAGGGGGTGCGGCCGCCGCGCTGCGCACGTTCCTCGGCAGCTACTTGGCGTTCCATTTTCGTGAACCGGCGGCGACGCACTTGCTGCGGGTGCTCGCGACCGAACTGCGTGGTCGCTTCACCGCGCGCTTGCGCGAAGACGATCGCCAGGAACAGCGGTGGCTGCGGGCGAACGTGCGCGAGCTGTTGGTGGTGGGGGTGCGCGACGGCACGCTCGGCGTGGAGGATCCTGCGCTCACGGCCTTCGTGTTGACGGCCGCGGTCACCGGCGTGTTGGAGCAGTGGCAGACCGCCCCCTCGGACGTGGAGACGTACTGCCACGAAGAGCAGTTGGCGCGGCTATTGGTCGCGCGCCATGCAACTGGGTCGCCGCGTGAACGCGCCGATAGCGGCGATGCGGAGTTTGACTTTCGCGGCGGGCGCGGCACCTGAGCCAGGTCGCACGGTTGTGAGGGCTGCGCATCCATGGCAGACTCGGCGTCGTGCTGCCTCCTGTGCCAGCGGACTTCCTGCTGAGTGTCGTGATGCCCGTCTACAACGAGCAGGCGACGCTGCGCGACATCGTCGCCGCGGTGCGCGCCGTGCCGGTGCGCAAGGAACTGGTGTTGGTCGACGATGGCAGCAAGGACGGCAGCCGCGCGATCCTGCGCGAGTTCGAGGGTTGCGCTGACGTGCGCGTCATCCTGCACGACAAGAACCGCGGCAAGGGTGCGGCGCTGCGCACCGGCTTTGCGGCCGCGAAAGGCGATGTCGTCGTCGTGCAAGATGCCGACCTCGAATACGACCCCGGTGACTATCCGACCCTGCTGGCGCCGATCCTGCGCGGCGATGCCGATGTCGTCTACGGCTCGCGCTACTTGGTCGACCCGCGCGACCCTGGGCGCGCGCGCGACAGCTTCCACCACTACTTCGGCAATCGTGTGCTGACCTTCTTCAGCAACCTGCTGACGGGTCTCAACCTGACCGACATGGAGACTTGCTACAAGTGCTTCCGTCGCGAAGTGCTCGCCGATCTCGTCATCCACAGTCGGCGATTCACGGTCGAGCCGGAGTTCACGGCGAAGGTCGCGCGCCTACCGGTGCGCATCCACGAAGTGCCGATCCGTTATCGGGGCCGCAAGTTTAGCGACGGCAAGAAGATTGGCTGGCGCGACGGTGTCTCGGCGTTGTGGGCGATCGTGCGCTATCGCTTCGCGAACTGAGTCGAGGACTTAGAAGACGACCGCGAACGAGATCATCAGCCCTTGGAAGTCCACTTCGTTGGGCAGCACGACAAAGCCGTTCTCTGGATCGCTCTCGTCCAGCGCTTGCCAACGACCGACGTACGACAGTCCGAGCTCGATGGGACCCAGCAGCAGGCGGGTGCCGAGCTCGACGCCCGCGAACGACGTCGCCGATTCGTAGTCGCGTGAATCACCTGCCACTTCGATGGCGGTGCCGCCGACGCCAACGCCGACCTCGGCAAAGAGCGACCAGCGGGTCGAGCCGCGCCGCACCAACGTGACTTCTGGCGCGACCTCGAAGTACGGACCAACCGACCCGAACGTGGTTTCGTCGCCACTGCCCGTCTCTTCCAACGTCAGCCCATTCAGCAGCAAGCCGACGCGGATCGGCATCGCGAAGCGGTGCGCTTCCAGGCGGTAGGTGAAGTGTCCGAAGACGGTGCCGTTGTGGGCTTCCGACGCGGCAAACCCGGCAGCGTCGAACAGATCGTCATCGGTGACGAGGCTCTCAAAGCGAAGGCCACCGCCGATGCCCCGCGAACTCGTGCCTTCAAACTGCAGGCGGAAGAACCCGGCGTCCGTTTCGCCGTCGAGGTTGCTGCCTTCGGTTTCGTAGTCGAAGTCACCACCAGCCAGGCCGAGCCCGATGCGGAAGCGGGGTTCGCGTTCTTGGGCGAGCAGCGAGGAAGCAAGGGCGAGGAAGACGGCGGGAAGCGAGTACTGCATAGGCGGGAGCGTAGCTGGAAAACGAAAGCGGCCCAAAGCGCACCGCGTACCCGCTCGCTGCACCTCAAGAAGAGATTCCCGTAGGGGCCAAACCGGCAGGTGCCGGGCGAGGCGGTCGGGCGAACGCAATCAGCCCGGGCACGACGATGCTCATCGTCAGCTGTGCTGCTTGGTGGCGCTCGTCGAGCGTGCGCAGCCCCGTCCACAGCACGTAGCCAAGTGGCGCCAACCACACGGCGGCGAGCGCGAAGCGATGCAGCCGCGGACCGTTCGCCAGCAGCGCGAGCGGCAGCCACCACACGTGGTACCACGCGCCAAATGCCGCCAGTCCGCAGCAGGCCATCGTCGCCAACACGACGGCGCTGCCGTGCACGAGGTGTTCGGGGGTCGGCTTGCGCCACAGGCGAACGGTCACCAAGAGGATCACCGTGACCACGAGCAATCGCCCGGCGAGCAGGAACGGTGCCGGGTCCATCGCCAGCAGCTTGCTCACGGCCCACACCAAGCTGCCGAGCGTGACTTGCGACTGGCGACGAAGAAAGTCGAGTGAGCCTGGTTCGGTGAAGAAGCGCAGCCAATAGAAGCACGCGATCGCGGCGGCGGCGGCCGTGCCGAGCAGGAAGGGCGTCAGTCGCCGGCTGCGCCACGCGTACACGAAGAAGAGCGGGCTGAGCAGCAGCGGGATGATCTTCGTCAGCGTTCCAAGTGCGAGCGCGCACGCACAGAGGGCGAGGCGATGGCGCATGGCCGCCCACACCGCCATCAGGATCGTCAGCAACAGCAGCGACTCATTGTGTGCTGACGCCACCGCTTCGTTGAGCACCAGCGGGCACCACGCCACGCTGACGAACGCCACGTCGCCGTCGCCCGTTCGCAGTTGGGCATAGATGCTGCGCGCGAGCAGGGCGCTGGCCATGAGACAGGCCGCGAACACCAACTTGAACAGCGCCACCGCCAACACCAACTGCCCGCGCGGCGCCAAGAACGAGGCTTGGTGGGCCAGCCACGCGATGGCGCCCTGTAGATCGGCCACGACCGGGCCATAGGGCAGCGGGAAGCGCTTCCACGAGGTATCGCCAAAAGCCAGAAAGGGGTCGTCGGCGAATTCCGCCGCCATGTGCACGTACGGGTTGCTGTCGTGCAACGACAGGATGCGGCCGCGCATGACGTAGTCGGCGACGTCGGCTGACAAGAACGTCGGCACCAAGATCGCCAGCCCAAACAACGGCACCGTCGCCCGAACCAGCGCCCGCATTCCCGGCGTGCGTTCGCGAACCGCGGCCATGGCGGCGAGCCAACCGCGCGTGCCAAACCACGCGAAGCCGAGCAGGCAACCGGTCTCCAAGGCGTCGAGCCACGGCCGCAGCGTGAACGTGGGGAAGCGACCCCAAACCAAGTGATGGCGTAGGCCGGCGAGCACCAGTAGCAGGAGCGCCACCGTCAATTGGCGAGTAGCGAGCTGCAGCGGCGAACGAGCGAGCGAGGGCGCGGGCGTAGGCTACGCCGCTGCCCGCAAGGACCTCAAGCACGGGCGCGCGTCGCAGAAGGGCGGCGCGACGCGGCTGTTGGCGAGCGGCTATGGTGTGGCTTCGATGGCAGCGACCGCTGAGTCTTCTCCTCGCCGCCGACCCTGGCGGCGATGGCGCGTTTGGGGTGTCTTGCTGTTTCTTGTCTGGTGGGGCCTGGGTCTGCTCGGCGCCCATCTGGCGACCGGCCCCAAGCCGAGCGAAGTGCCACCGCGCACACAGATCGGCGGCCACGCGATCGAGGCCGTCACCACGACCACGGAGGACGGTGTGGCGGTCAAAGGCTGGCTCGTGCGCGGACGTCCGTCCAGCGAGGGTTGCGTCGTGCTCGCCGCGGGCATTCGCGGCAATCGCACGGCGATGGTCGACCGCGCCGCCTGGTACCTAGGGCGCGGCTGGTCGACGTTGTTGGTGGACCTGCGTGGCACCGGGGAAAGTGCTGCCACCCGCATCACGATGGGTTGGCATGAAGCGCGTGATCTGCGCGCGTGGGCCACGTTCCTTGGCGCGAACGGCTTTCTGCGCATCGCTGTGCACGGCCAATCACTCGGGGCCGCGGCCGCCGTCTACACCGCCGTACAAGCATCGCCGCCGGCGTGGCACTTCGTCGTGTTGGAAGCCTGCTACGCCGACATCCACGAAGCAGTTGCGGCCCGCTTGCCGGTGCCGTCGGTGCTGGCCTGGCCGCTGGTCGTCTGCAGCGAATGGCTGCTCGGCATCGACGCCGACGACTTGGTGCCGGTGCGCGCAATCGCGCGGTTGCAGGCTGCCACCTTCCTCATCACTGGCGCTCTCGACGAGCAGGGCGGCGCCGACGCGGCCGCTCGCTTGCTGGCCGCGTGTGGGGCAACGAAGAAGCAGCGTTACGAGGTGCCAGACGTCGGCCACATCGATCTGTGGCCAGCTGGCGGCGACGGGTTACGGCGGCGACTGGCGGGTTTCTTGAGCGATCGCTAAGCGATCAGGCTTGCACGTACTTGCCCGCAATCGGCAGCAGCTTGCCGAGCGCGTTGCGCGAATCGACGACGAGCTTGCCGTGGTCGGCGATGACCTGCCAATCGACCGTGGTGTGGTTGGTGACGATCAACACGCAGTCGGCGTCCTTCACGTTGTCCTTGGTCAGTGGCACCGAGGACATGCGGTACTCCATGTACTTGCGCATGCCGGCGAACAGCGGCACGTGCGGGTCGTGGTAGCTGACATCGGCGCCGTGCTCGAACAGCATCTTGATGATCTCGGCCGCCGGCGTCTCGCGCACATCGTCGACATCGGGTTTGTAGGCAAGGCCGATGACCAACACCTTGGCGCCACGCAGGGCCTTGCCGACTTGGTTGAGGCCATCGATCGCCTTGTGGATGACGTAGTGCGGCATCCCGTTGTTGATCTCACCCGCCAGTTCGATGAAGCGCGTGTGGTGACCGAACTCGCGCGCCTTCCACGTCAGATAGAACGGGTCGATCGGGATGCAGTGTCCACCAAGGCCAGGGCCTGGATAGAAGGCCTGGAAACCGAACGGCTTGGTCGCCGCCGCGTCGATCACCTTCCAAATGTCGATGTTCATCGCCGCCAGCACCGGCTTCAGCTCGTTGACGAGCGCGATGTTGACGCAGCGGTAGATGTTCTCCAGCAGCTTGGCGGCTTCCGCGATCTCGGCGTTCTCGACCGGGACCACCTTCTTGATCGCCGCGGCATAGAGCATCGTCGCCAGCTTGCCGCTGACCTCGTCGGTGCCGCCGACCAGCTTGGGAATCGTCTGCGTGCTGTGGTCTTTGCGACCTGGATCTTCGCGTTCGGGGCTGAAGGCGAGGAAGTAGTCGATGCCCGACTTCAAGCCGGTCTTGTCGAGGATCGGCATGCAATCGCCGCGCGTCGTGCCCGGATACGTCGTCGACTCGAGCGAGATGAGCTGCCCCTTGCGCAGCACCTTCGCCACCATCTCGGTCGACTTGACGATGTAGCTCATGTCGGGCTCACCGTGTTTGCCGAGCGGCGTCGGCACACACAAGATGATCGCATCCGCCTTGGCGAGCTCGCTCGGGTTGCACGTCGGCAAGAACTTGGGGGACTTCGCCATCTCCTGCACGAAGTCGTTGCCGAGGTGTTTCAGATAGGAATCACCGCGCTTCAACAGGTCGATCTTCTGTTGATCGATGTCGTAGCCAACGACCGGAAACCCGGCCTGAAAGAACGCACGCAGCAGCGGCAACCCGACGTAGCCAAGTCCGACGACGCCGACAGTGGCGGTGCGGTTGCGGATCTTGTTCTCGAGTTGGGCAGCGGGGGAAGAGGTCTCGACCATGATTGCGGGCATAGACGTAGCCGAGCATCGGCATTGGAACCAGGGTGAGTGGAGTTTGCGTGCCGCGGGCAGTGAGCGGGTTGGCAAGCGCACTGTCGATGCGTAGGGTGTCGTGGATGCGGCTTGTGCTTGGCGTGATGTTGTTGGGGTTGGCCGGACTGCCAAGTTGCATCACGGCGTCGTTGTGGGCCGACGGCGAGCCCGTGCTCGTGCAGACCTCCGAGCGCACCGATCTCACGATGGGCGAGATGCTGGCGAGCGGGGACGTGGCGACGGCGGGCCTTTGGGTGCGCGCGACCGCCGCGAGCGCCGCGGCCCAGTGGCGATTGCGGCCGCTCACGGGCAGCGAAGAGGTCGCCGCACTGCTTGCCGACGCGCACCTGTTTGGCGGTGTGGTGGCCACCATCGAAGCGCAGCGCGTCTACGTGGATGACGAGCTGGTGAGCGACACGGCGCAGTTGGTGCTTGATGGTTCCTTTCGTGCCGGCGCCTTGGGCGGCGTCACCGAGATCGCCGCCCTGACGCCAGCCGCCAAGCAAGTGCTCGATCGCTCGCGCGGGAACGTCTACGTGCAAACGAGTGAGCCATCGCTCTACCTGCCGTTCGTGTTCCGGGAGTGCATCGAGCGACTAGCCCACATCGACCTTGCGTGCGTCGTCAACCGGCCTGCTGGGTCGGCTCAGATTCTGTCGTGGGTCTTCGTCGGGCAGGATGGCGTGCCGCGCTACGAAGAAGGCGTGGTCGTCGATGCCGCGTTGACCGGGAGCGAAGGTGCCAGCCTGACCCTGGCGGAGAGCTTGCACCACCTTGCCGGGCTCGACCTGTTGGTGCGGGTCACCGATGGTCGCGGCGGCAGCGAAGTGCTGCGGCTGCGCCCTGACCGGGTGTGGCAGTTCGCAGGCACTGAAGTGCCAGCCGAAGTGGTAGGCGGTCGGTTCGTGCATCGTTCGACCTGGCACCTCGAACCGTTCAAGGCCACGAGCGACGACGCACCTACCGCGACGGCGCGATGGCCAGCGACCTTGGCGGTGCGAGAGACGCACTCCCAGCGGATGCCGCCATGGCATGGCAAGCTGACCAGCCGCTTGCTACTGACGCCACCCGCGTTGTTGCTCGACGCGGTGCTGACGATGCCATGGCTCGCCCTGTCGGCGTGGCTTGGCGGCGACGACGACGATGATGATGACGAGCCGACCGCCGACCCGGCGCGGCGCCGGTGATTGCGTGACGGCGAGCTTTGCGGCCGATGGCCTGTGGCAGTGGCTAGAAGCCCATCAAGCGTTGCTTGGTTGGCTGTTCGTGCTGTCGCTCTGTTCGCTGGTGCTGACCCTGCTGTTGTTGCCGGTGTTGGTCGTGCGGCTGCCGGCGGATCACTTGGTTGCCACCCACCACGAACCTGGGCCAGGCGCCGTGTGGCTGCGTTGGCTCGTTCGGCTTGGCAAGAACGCTTTGGGGCTGGTCTTCGTGCTGGCCGGCCTCGCGATGCTGCTGTTGCCGGGGCAGGGACTGCTGACGATTCTGATTGGCTTGCTGCTCGTCGACTTCCCCGGCAAGCGGGCGCTGACTCTGCGACTGGTGCGCAGGCCAGCGATTCGCGCGTTCCTCGACCGCATGCGCAAGAAGCACGGCAAGCCACCGTTCTTGCTGGAGTGAACGCCGACGGCGCCCGCGTCAGCGCGGCGCGCGAATGCGCGTGCCGGTGACGGTCACGGTCTTCATGCGCACGAGGCCGAGCGACAGGTGGGTCAGCAACCAATCGTGAAACGTCGCCGCGCTGGTGACGCGAAAGTCGGCGACGCCGACGCACGGGATCAGGTTGGCAAGCAGTTGGCCCTGGATGTCGGGCTGGTCTTCACCAAGCAGGCCATGCACCCACAGCACGTGCTTGCCTTGCAGCACGAAGCGATCCGAAGGGTCGCTGGCGCCACGCAGGGGGGACGCACTGATGGGGAAGGGCACTTCGCCGAGGTCGTAGCGAAGGCTGCTGCACGCGGCCGCCAGCATGGCGAGAACGAGGAACGACGCGAGGCGCAAGGAGCGGGTCATTCGCCCATGCTCGCCGCGCGGAGGGGCCGAGGCCAGAGTGCTGAGAGGACTTGGCGGCAGGAGCAGGGCACGATCGGCAACAATGGCCCGCATGCGTTCGCCCACCCCATTCGCCTCACGAACTGCCATGGGGTTGTTGGTTGGCGGTGTGGCGTTGCTAGGCATCGTGCTGTGGCGCAGCGCCGACGTCGTGGTGCCAGCGCCGTCGGTGGCGGGCAGCGCGGCGTCAACGGCGGACTCGTCGCTGCCGCCGCTGCCGTCCGGGGGCGCGGCCGAAACGACGGCGAGCAGCACCGCTGCACCAGCGGTCGCACGTGCCGAGGCGACGCCGACGGTGGCTGCAATGACGGCGGTCGGGCAGGCACTGCTCCTGCAAGCGGCGACGGACCGCACCTTCAATCTCGTCGTGGCGGAGGTGCTGGCAGTAGGGGCCATCGAACGCGCGGACGTGGCGGACGGTCCGCTCGAGCACCAGACCATTCGGCTGCATGTGCTCGACGACTGCGGCGATGGTGTGGGCGCCGTGCGTCGCTACGCGCGGCTCGAAGTGCCGCTGTGTCCGGCGACCAGCGAACGGCTCTACGGCTGCAGCACGCCGTTTGGCGACCTTGCGATCGGGCAGGTGCGCACGTTCGTGCTCGCGCGCGGTCGACCGGACTTCGGGGCACTCTCGGTGCTGTTCGAGCCGCGCACGCGCTGGCTCGTGCTCGCCGGGCCCGTGGTGGAGCGCCCGTTCGATCCGGTGCTGGCTGCGCTGCCGTCGCAACTCGTGCCCTACCTCGGTCGGCCGCTATGCAACGTGTTTCGCGCCCGGGTCGTGCAGGCTCGCGCGGGGGCAGCGCCGTCCGTCGGCAAACGCCAGCTCGGCAACGAACTCGCCTTGCTCGAAGTGCAAGTGACGGAAGTCGCCCAGCAAGGGGGTCGACTGCCGGTGCGCGGCAAACTGCGCCTAGTGCAGGTCCCGTTCGCACCCGCGCCGGACCCGGCGGCTTTGCCCGTTGGCGACGAGTTCTGGTTCGCGACCGATGAGACGGCGATCTGGCACGTCTTGCGCGCGTTCGCACCGGTGCGTTGAGCGCGAGGCCCGGTGGCGCGGGCGTTAGCGCGCCGCGCTAGCGGGCAGTGACCGCCGCCACCTTTTGCACTTCACTGCCTGCCGACGTCGCGATCGCGTAGGGGAACATCTGATTAGAAGCCGCGGCGCCATACCGCCCTTGCTTGTCCAGCGCGATGAAGCAGATGTCCAACGCGTAGCCCTTCGGGTCGACCCGCGCGATGCGATGCACGACCTCTTCGCATGCCTGCTGCGGCGTCAGTCCTTGGCGCATGCGTTCGACGATCAGGAACGTCGCGCAGTACCGCATCACGTTCTCGCCGATGCCGGTGGCGCCGGCCGCGCCCACTTCATCATCGACATAGAGACCTGCACCAAGGATCGGTGAATCGCCAACGCGGCCAGGCAGCTTGCCGCCAGCCCCGCTCGTCGAGCAGCCGCCAGCGATGTGCCCATCGGCATCCAGCACCAACAGCGCAATCGTGTCGTGCCCGGCGCGGTCGACCTTGGGGTCGCGCGCGCGCGCGACCCAGGCGTCCTTCTTGGCCGCGAGGTCCTTGGTGTCGACGGCTTCGACTCCTTGCTCCAGAGCAAACCAGCGCGCGCCTTCACCGACCAGCATCACGTGCTTGGTCGCTTCCATGACGCGACGAGCGGCGGTGATCGGATGCACGATGCCTTCGACGCCGGCGACGCTGCCGGCGCGGTGTTGGGGCCCATCCATGATGCAGGCATCGAGCTGCGGGTAGCCGGCTGCGTTGGGCCGACCGCCGAGTCCGACCGAACCATCCGAACTCAAGCGCTCGATCTCGCGAATGCCCGTCTCCACCGCGTCAAGGCGCGAGCCGCCCTTCTGTAGCACGGCGAGGGCGAGGTCGTTCGCGGTTTGCCCAAACGGCCACGTCGAGAGGACCAACGGGCGGGTCGGCAGTGGGGCTGTTGGGAGTGCGCCGGCGCAGCTGGCGAGCGCCGATAGCGCGAGCAGCAGGGTACGGTGCACGCGGCACGTGGAGGTCTTTGATCGCATGAACGGCAAGCCTAGTGCGTGTTGCCCAACCGTGAATCAGTGGTTGCGTAGACCTTTGCCAGTAAGGTCACCATCAGGACTCCCCATGCCAGCAACGCTCCCTCCCAGTATTTTCAACGACGTGGTCGGCCCAGTCATGCGCGGGCCATCGAGCTCGCACTCGGCGGCTTCCGTGCGCATTGGCCGGTTGGCGCGCGACCTGTGCGGCGGCAACCCCGACTCGGTGCGCATCGAGTTCGACACCCTCGGCTCGCTGGCGACGACGCACGACAGCCAGGGTTCGGACATGGGGCTGTGCGGCGGCTTCCTCGGGTGGGAGGCGGACGATGCGCGCTTGCCCGAATCCGCCGCAGCCTTGCGCGCGGCGGGCATAGCGCTCGAAATCCACATCGCCGAGCTGCGCGACGCGCATCCCAACACCTACCGCCTCACGTTGCAGAAGAACGGCAGCGAGCACCGAATGGTCGCCTTGTCGACCGGCGGTGGCATGATCGAAGTCATCGCGATCGATGGCGCGCCCGTTCAGCTCTACGGCGATTACGCCGTGACCTTGCTCGATGTGACCGACGATGGTCGCTCGACCGTCGCCACCTTGGCCAAGCGCAGCGATGTCGATGCGGTCTTCGCCACCGGCAGCGCCCCCGTCTTGGTGGTCGTCTGTGCGCAGACGTTCGTCAGTGAGGCCGTGCTGGCGACCCTGCCAACTGTGCGCCGCGTGCGTCGATTGGCGCCGGTGCTGCCCGTGCGTTCGCGCAAGGGCCTGACGGTGCCCTTCCTGCACGCCGGCGAAATGATTGCGGGCACCGACCCGACGACCTGTCGGCTGTCCGACTTCGCGTTGCAGTACGAATGCGCGCGCGGTGGCATCGCCGCCGAGGCGGTGTTCGAGCAGATGCGCAAGATCCTCGCCATCGTGCGCGGTGGTGTGCAGCAAGGCCTCGCCGGCACCGAGTACCACGACCGCATCCTGCCGCGCCAGAGCCATCGCTTCGCGGCCATGCTCGAGCGCGGCCAGCTGCTCGACGGCGGCATCCTCAACCGCGCGATCCTCTACGTGACGGCGCTGATGGAGGTGAAGAGTTCGATGGGGGTGATCGTCGCGGCGCCGACGGCGGGTTCGTGCGCGACGTTCCCGGGCACCTGCCTCGCGGCTGCCGAAGTGCTCGCCAGCGACGAACCGACGACGCTGCGCGCGATGCTCGCGGCCGGCCTGATTGGTGTGTTCGTAGCGACGCGTTCGAGCTTCGCCGCCGAGGTCGGTGGGTGCCAAGCGGAGACTGGGGCAGGTGCCGCGATGGCGGCCGCGGCGTTGGTCGAATTGATGGGCGGCACCGCCGCCCAAGGGCTGTCGGCGGCGAGCCACGCGCTGCAGAACGTGTTGGGGCTCATCTGCGATCCAATCGCCAACCGCGTCGAAGCACCGTGCCTTGGCCGCAACATTGCCGGCGCCGCCAACGCGTTCGCCTGCGCCAACATTGCGCTGGCTGGTTACGACCATCTGATCCCGCTCGATGAAGTGCTCGACGCGCACCGCCAGATCAGCGAGAGCATGCCGCGCGAGCTGCGCTGCACGGCGCTCGGTGGGCTGTCGATCACGCCGACTTCGAAAGCGATCGAAGCGCGGATGTGCGGCACCAAGAGCGGCTGCGGCAGCTGCGGCTAGTCGCCGCCTGCGAACGTGAGGCGCCAGAAGTCACCGCGACGGCGACGTTGCAGGTCCCTTGGCGCCTTGCTAGCGTCCGGCGGTGAAGAGACCGCTCCCTGGTTGTTCATGCAGAAGGCAGCCGTTACCACTGGTCGGGCGCCAATGAACACTCGTGCCTTTCGGTTGGCTGCGGTCGCTCGGCCCGGGGCCGCGTGCGCACTCCTGATCGCCGTCAGCGTGTTCGGTTGCAGCCGCCGTGCAGCCACTCCTGGCACGCCGCCGGTCGTGGCGGGCCTAGCGCCCGCTGGACTGCAGGCGCGGGTGCGCGGGCTGGTGCTGCTCGACGAACTGGGCTGCGTCGCCTGCCACCAGAATGACGAGGCGCGCGCCGTGGCGGGGCCGCTTGGCCCGGACCTCGCGACGGTGGGTGGGCGCGTGCGCGGCGAGTACGTGGCGCAGTTCTTGGCGGATCCGAGTGGTACTGAGCCTGGCACCACGATGCCCGATCTGCTGAGCGATCTCGATGGCGACGCGAAGGTGGCGGCGGCCGCCTCGCTCGCGGCGTACGTGCGTTCGTTCACCTCGGCGTCCATGGTGCCGGAGCCGATCGACGGCGAGGCAGCCGAACGTGGCCGGGTGCTGTTTCACGAAGTCGGGTGTGTGGCGTGCCACGCACCGCGCGATGAGGCCTTTGCCGAAGTGCCGCTGCCGGGCTCCGTGCCACTGGCGCCGTTGGCTGCCAAGTACACGCTGTCCACGCTGCGCACGTTCTTGCTCAAGCCGCAAGAAGCGCGGCCGTCGCAGCGCATGCCCGACCTTCACCTTGCACTGCAGGAAGCGCACGACCTGAGCCACTATCTGCTGCGTGGGGCAACGGCCGCCGCGTCGGTGGCGCCGTCTGGCTCGTTGCTGCCGTCAGGGCCGTTGCTGCCGCCAGACGCCGCCCAGGTCGCCGCCGGTCGCACGCTGTTCGCCGAGCGCGGCTGTGGTCAGTGCCATTCCTTGCCGGATGCAGCACGGGCGCCGACGCCAAGGCCAAAGCACTTGGCGGCGCTCGATCCAGCGCGTGGCTGCCTGTCGGGTGACGTGGGGCCTTGGCCGCACTACACGCTGTCGCCGGCGCAACACACCGACATCGTCGCGGCGTTGGCGGCGCGCGGGGCCGCCACCAGCGACGCGCAGCGCATCCAGCAACTGCTCGCATCCCGCAACTGCACCGCGTGCCATGAACGCGACACGCTGCCTGGCATTGCCCGTGAGCGCCAACCGTTCTTCGTCAGCAGCGACCAGAGCATCGGTCAGGATGGACGGCTGCCGCCACCGCTCACCGGCGTCGGCGCCAAGTTGCAGCACGGGTGGCTCGCGGATGCGATCGCGCATGGCCAGTCTGTGCGTCCGTACCTGCGCACGCGCATGCCCGGCTTCGGCACCGCCTTCGCTACCGAACTCGCCGATCTGCTGGCCCGCCATGACCAACTGCCGCCGCTCGTGGTCGCCGCCCTGCCCGCGGACGAAAAATTGGCGCGGGAAGTGACGAATCTCGGCCGCACCTTGGTCGGCGACAAAGGCATGAACTGCATTGCCTGCCATGTGTTCGCTGGCGAAAAGCATGGTGCGATGGCAGCGATCGACCTCGTTGACTCGACCGCCCAACGTCTGCGACCCGAGTGGTTCGCGCACTTCCTGCTCGATCCGTTCCGGTTCCGGCCGGGCACGGTGATGCCGAGGTTCTTCTTCGACGGCAAGTCGACGCGGCCCGAGTTGGGCGACGGGGACGTGGCGCGCCAGGTCGACGCGATGTGGCATTACCTGGCCGAAGGCCGCAACGTCGGCAAGCCGAGCGGCACCCGCCACGCGGCCATCGAGTTGGTGGTCGGCGACGAGGCGGTGTTGCTGCGGCGCAGCGCGCAGCACACTGGCAAACGCGGCATCAGCATTGGCCTGCCGCTCGGCGTCAACGCGAGCTTCGATGCCGAGCGCTTGGCGATGAACCAGATTTGGTGGGGCCGCTTCGTCGATGCGGCGGGCGTCTGGACGGGGCAAGGCAGTGGCGAAGCGCGCCTGCTCAGCAAGGAGCGTGTGAGCTTGCCGAACGGCCCTGCCTTTGCGGTGCTCGCCGAGCGCACCTCCCCATGGCCGGAGGCGACGCGGCGCGAGCTTGGCCAACGCTTTCTCGGCTACGACCTCGACCCGCAGCAGCGGCCGACGTTCCGCTACACCTGCGCCGACGTGGCGATCACCGATGCGCCGGTCGAATTGGCGAGCGACAACAAGAACCCGAACGGCAGTGAGCCGCCGCCAAAGCCGCGGTTGCGCCGCACCTTCACGTTCACTGCCGCGGTGGCGACGACGCTGCACTTGCGCGCCGCGCGCGACGTTCGCATCGACGATCTCGGTGAGGGTCTGGTGCAGGTCGGCACCTCGCTGCGTCTGCGCTTGCCACCGACGGCCTTCCACATCCGCGCCGTGGGGGCTGAGCGAGAACTGCTCGTCGAGATCGTGGTGCCGGCGAGCGGCGCCACGCTGACGATCGACTACCAATGGCACGAGGCCGCCAAGTGAAGAACCTGATGTGCAAGTGGCTGTTGGCGGGCTGGCTCGCGGGTGCTTTGGGCGCCCAGGAACTCGGCGGTACGTGGGGCACTGGCCGCGCCGAAGCCGAGTACTACCGCATCGTCGACCTGCCGCTGCCCGCCGAGCTAGCGCTGGAAGTGGGCAGCTTCTGCGCGCTGCCCGACGGCCGCTTGGCGATCGGCACGCGCCGCGGCGAGATCCTGCTCGTCAGTGGTGCGGGCGACCCACTGCCCAATCTGCGCGTGCAGCGCTTCGCCAGTGGACTCGACGAAGTGCTTGGCCTTGGCCATCGCGATGGCGCCTTGTATGCGACGCAGCAGACCGAGCTGACGCGCGTGCTCGATCGCGACGGCGATGGCCGCGCCGATCGCTTCGAGAACCTCAGTGATGTCTGGGGCTTTGGCCACTACCACGAATTCGCGTGGGGCTCGCCGGTGGCGGCGAACGGCAGCGTCTACGTCGTGCTCGGCTTGTCGGAGTCCTACCACTACCGCGCGCCGTTCCGCGGCTGGGCGTTCGAAGTCACAGCCGATGGTCGCTCGATCCCGATTGCCAGCGGCATCCGCAGTGCTGGCGGCGTCGCGCCGAATGAGCACGGCGAGATGTTCTATGTCGAGAGCCAGGGCCCGTGGAATGGTTCGTGTTCGCTGAAGCATCTCAAGCCAGGCGGCTTCATGGGCCACCCGATCAGCTTCCCGGCCTACGACTTGCCGTTGGCGGCGACCATGGGCAAGCAGCCGCTGCAACCGCAGAACCAGTCGCGGCTGGTGACGGAGTGCGCGCGCATCGAGCAGTTGGTGCCGTATGCGGTGGTGTTCCCGTACCGCCGCATGGGCCAGTCGATCACCACCTTCCGCGTCGACCGCACGAACGGGACCTTCGGCCCGTTCACCAACCAACTGTTCCTCGGTGACTACAGCCTGAGCGTGGTGATGCGAGCGACGACCGAACAGATCGACGGCGTCTGGCAGGGCGCGTGTTATCCGTTCCGCGAAGGGTTCGGCAACGGCATCCTCGCGGTCGAGTTCACGTCGCAGGGGCAGCTGGTGACTGGCGGCACCAACCGTGGTTGGCCGGTGCGCGGCAACCGTCAGTACGCGCTGGAACGGCTCGAATGGACCGGTCGCACGCCGTTTGAGATCGAGCGCATCCGCATCCAGCGCGATGGCTTCGCGATCGACTTCACCTTGCCGGTCGATCGGGTGCAGGCGGCGGTGCTGACCAACTACCGGCTCGCCACGTTCACGCACATCTACCAAGAATTCTACGGCAGTCCTGAAGTCGACCAGACGACGCCGCGTGTGGTCGCGGCCGAACCGACGGCGGATGGCCGCAGCGTGCGCCTCGTCGTCGAGGGCATGGTGCTGGGCCATGTGCACGAGTTCGATCTCGCCGGCCTGCGCTCGACCGCCGACAAGCCCTTGCTGCACAGCAACGCGTACTACACCGTCAACCGGATCCCGAAGTAGCCATGAAGTCCCTCCTCTTCTTGCTCGCAGTTGGCTGCGCGTCGGTGACGCCGCATCCCGTTCCCGAAGATGCGCGGTGGCTGACCTACGCTGGCGGCGATGGTCCTGGGCGCGGCAAGCACATCGTGCTGATCGCTGCCGACCAGGAGTACCGCAGTGAACAAGCGCTGCCGATGCTGGCGAAGATGCTGGCGCTGCGGCATGGCTTTCACTGCACGGTGCTGTTCTCGGTGAACCGCGAGGGCCTCGTCGATCCGACGCTGAAGATTCGCTACGACGACAAGACCATCGTGCATGACATCCCAGGTCTCGAGCACCTGCAGCGGGCCGACCTGATGATCGTGTTCAGCCGTCTGATCACGCTGCCCGACGCGCAGATCCGCCACGTGATCGACTACGTCGATTCGGGCAAGCCGATGATTGCCATCCGCACGGCCAACCACGGCTTCCTCGGCAACTTCCCGTACACGCTGGCTGGCAAGAAGGTCGACTTCGGCAACGACGTGCTCGGTGGCGCCTTCCGCAGTCATCACGGCAATTGGAGTCAGGATTCGACGCGCGGTGTGCTCGTTGAGACGCAGCGCAGTCACCCGATCCTGCTTGGCGTCGACGACATTTGGGGGCCGACCGACGTCTATCGCACCTATCCGGAGGACGGCAGTCTGCCGGCCGATTGCACGGCGCTGGTGTATGGCCAGCCGCTCGTCGGCCGCAATCACGACGACGCGCCCAATCCCGAGAAGATCGCGCTGCCGGTGGCGTGGACGAAGACTTGGACGGGCTCGCTCGGCAAAGCGGCGCGTGTCTTTCACGTCACGATGGGAAGTGCACGCGACTACCAGAGTGCTGGCCTGCGGCGCTTGACGAGCAACGCCGTCTATTGGTGCCTTGGCCTTGAGGACCAGATCGACGGCGCGCGCAGTGTCGATCTCGTCGGTCCGTACGCGCCGCTCGATAGCGGCTTCGACTACGCGCAGCTGGGTGTCGTGCCGAGGCTGCCGGCTGCGTACCGGTGAGGTCAAATGGAATGGGGTCAGGGGCTAGAGTGGTGAGCAGGCAGTCGCACTCGTTGGCCAATTCGCCAGATGTGACTGTCAGTGCAATTACGGAATGGGGTTCCGACATTGCATGTGAGGATCAGTTCGCGATGGGCTCGGCGACCAGGTTGGTCAGCCGAGCCGTGCTGTAGCTGCGATCGGCCCGTGCCCTACGGCAAGAACTTGTGCGCGTCCGTCAGCTTCGTCGGCAGGTACTCCTCGATGACGAAGTTCAACCCGTGCTTCGCCAAGGCCTGCTGTTCGGCGCGCTGACCAGAGGCGCGAGCCTTGGAGCGTGGTGGGATGGGTTCCGGGTGGTCCGGGACGCAGTTTTGTTTTCCTACCTGCGGCCACGCTGGCCGCCCCGACGCCGGAGTCCGAAGTCGAACCCGTTCCGTCGAGCCAGCGGATCAGACCTGAGTGGCCGTTAGGCAAACCGGGCTTTCAGTTTGAGAAAGTGCTTTTCGTACAGATGCCAGCTCAACCATGCCATCGCTACGGAGAGTGTCGTGAGAATCGCGAACTGAAGCAGGCCCAAGACCAACGGGGCCGCAAGGATACTGAATAGCGTCGCAGGCAGATGCGATACCAAGAGCACCCATTGCAGGGTCACATAGCGTGCACCGGCCCAGGCATGGACGGAGAAGAGCGCGTGGAAGACATAGATGCCATAGCTGTACTGCCCGAAACAACGCAGGATGCGTGCGTTCCAGAACCCAGCAGAGGCCCCGCCTGGCCTAGCGTACACAGCCAGCAACAATGTCGCCCCAAACACGGCTGCGAGTACCGACAGCAATCCCACGTGCAGGAACCAACTCATCCAATCGCTGCCGGGCGCCTGGTCCTGCTGCAGGAAGTAGGGGGTCTGGATCTGACACTGAGCAAGGCACTGGGTTTCATGCGGCGCGTGATCTGACCGAGGTTCGCTGCCTGGCGAAGAGATTCGCCATGGCATCGCGCCATCGGTCGCTGAGTGCGAGGGCACGCAGGTGCAGGATGTGATTGCCAGTGTCGTTGTGCCATCGGGAGCCACAGCGCTTCATGCGCAAGCCGACGAGTGTCTTGCAGGTTGCCTCGACATTGCCGCTGCCAATGGGCAAGCCCTTCTTGATGGCGCCGGCGTAGTTCATGCGCTCCAGGTTGTTTTGCAGATAGGTGATTGCGTCGTGGACTGGTCGTTCGCCGTCGACGAGCACTTCCTCGCAGCCGGACGCCAGGAGTTCGACGAGGATCGTTGCGGCCGCGTCCTTGCGTGCGCGCAGAAGGCGCCGCCATTGCCACACTTTCGCCGTCTTGGCCGCGTCATCTAGACATATCACCTTTGCGGCGGCTGCCAGCTTCTCGATTGCGTGCCAGAAGTCGATGCAGCGATGCAATTTGCCAAACACGTCGACGGGGAAGTTGGTTTCGAGCAAGTTCCACATCTCGTGGGCGCCGTCCGCGAGCAGCATGAGCGACAGGTCAGGCCGTTTCGCGCGCAGTTGGAGCACATCGGTCGCGAGCATGTGACAGAGGTCATGCGGGTCGCAGTTCGGCATCTGCCCTCGTCGGATCGTGTGCAGCGCCTTGCCATCCTTGTCGTGCAGCGTCACCGTGGCGCAGTAGCACATGCGATACACGCGCTGCACCGATCGCTTTGGCGCGTTCTTGCGCGGTCGTCCCGGCGGCCGTGGCACGGTGATCTCCATCGGCACGCTGGCGCGATCGATCGCAACGCTGATCGACGTTGCCTGGCCCGGCACTTCGTAGGCGCAAATCAGCTCATCCTCAATGTCCGCGTGGTGTGCCAACCAGAGATCGCCCACGAGATGCGGCACCCGTTCGAAGCTGGCCCGCGAATACGGCAGGCGACCGATTTCCTGCGCGGCCTGATGCGCTTCGCGCGAGGTGCCGAGTTGCAGCAAGTGCGCCATCGACTGCGCGGCGTGCGGCAGCCAGCCATCGCCAACGGCGCCGGTGCGCAAGCTGATCACGTCAACCGTCTTGCCGTTGCGTTCGCCGACGCGTCGATAGATGCCGCGCAGCAGCTGAACCGGGCCAGTCATCGTGTTGTAGGTGCCGAGGCCCGTGCCGACGCGGGTGTAGCGATTGCCGCGCACTTCAATGCTGGCGACGTCAACAGCCACGGCCTCCAGAGTGCAGAGATTGGCGGCCGATTCGATGGCAGCGACCGCCGCACAGAAATCGCGCTCGACTTCGGCGTAGTCGACGCTGCTACCGTCGCGACGAATCTTGGTCGTGCGCTCCTTGATCGCCTCGATCAACTTCTCGATCGGTGCCACGAGCGCCTTGAGGTCAGCGGGAACTTCGACGACAATGGGCGCGGCTGCAGAGCTGCGGCCTCGCCTCTCCTCGGATGCTGTGGGTTGCATCCTGTATCCGATAGGGAGAGGCGATTCTTTGTACAAGCCTCATGTTTGTACCAGGTTGCATCGGTTCGAGGATCCGACTTCAGAGCCTTGCTTCAACCAGTGCGGCTGCTCAGTGTCAGATCCAGACCCCTTGTTCCGGATGGATGGCGAGCCAAAGCTCCGCCTTCCAAGAGGCGTGCGATCGCTCCCTGCGCCATGGGCCGGCAAGTCGTTCAATGAGTTGGGAGGCGAGCTGCAGAGCACCTTCGATGACAGCAAGCTGACCGTATTCGTCGTTGCGCCGGGCGCGCACCCTGATGAGATCCGGGATCTCTTTATCCGACTCCAGTCAGGTACTGCGCTGACTCGGCAACAGGTGCGCGACGCATGGCCGGGCAACATCGGCCCCTACATCGAGAGACTCGCGGGCAAGATGAAGACCAGGCCATCGGCGAAGTTGTTTGGCATTGTTGACAAGCGGGGCCTCCGAGCCGATGACGAGCTGAAGGACTCGCATGTCTTCGACCGCCAGATGTGTGCCCAGCTCCTCAAAGTGTTTCTCGCGCGGGCGCAAGATGCCTACGCGTTCCCAAGCGTATCGGCTAATCATCTCGACACGCTGTATCACGAGTACACCGACTTTCCTGTCGATGGGCCATCGGCAACTCTGTTTAGGGAAACACTTGATCGGTGCTCGCAGGTATTCGAGAGGGTGGTCAGGCTCAAAGGAGCTAGCAAGACAAAGTTCCGCAGGATCGACGTGACTGTAGTTATGATGTATCTGCAAGATGCATCGAGAGACCCTCAGTTCAAGCATGGGCCGGAGAGTGCTGGCGCCCTTGCTAAGCGCGTCGCAGATTCTGATGACAGTGGGGCGCCAACGGGCAAGAGCACATCGCCATCCTTCCTGAATAACTACTACGAATGGTGGCTGAGGGAGGTGGCGCGAGGCGCGGGAGTGCGACTCGACCCAAGTCGCGCGTTCGATGATGCGCAGAAGGCCATCATACGTGAGCGTGGTCAAGGTCTTTGCGGGGTCTGCTCCGTGGCAGTGGACGAAGGCGACGCAGAGTACGACCACTGGCCTGTGCCTCACCACAGCGGTGGACGAACATCTCCCGACAATGGTAGATTGGTGCACCGCGATTGCCACCCGCGCGGAC
>CANEYR010000054.1 GCA_947444055.1 Planctomycetota bacterium | reverse complement strand
GAGCGCCCATTGCAGGTTGACGGCCGTCGGGCGTGCCGCGGCGAGCCGCGCACTCAAAGACCGCGTGGTATCGATGAACGCATTGGGCAGCGGCGACAACGCCCGCACGCCAAGCACCATGCCATACGCCGCCGCTACGCCAATCGCGGGCGCGCCACGCACGCGCAGATGCCAGATCGCCTCGATCACTTCATCGATCGTGCGCAACGGCAGCACGATGCGTTCTTGCGGCAACCGCGTTTGATCCAACAGGTCGAGATGCCCGTCGTGGTCACCGCGCCAGGCGAGGGTCGGCGGTAGGGGAGCGAAGGATGTCATCTTGGGAGGCAGCCAGAACTCAGCAATCAAACCGCGCGCGCACGTCGCGATCCTTCGCCAAGGTCTTCTCGCGCTCGACGGCGCGCAAGCGTTCGAGCTTGGTCGCGATCGCCGGATCGGACAGCGCCAGAATGCGCGCCGCAAACAGCGCCGCGTTCTTAGCGGCCGCGGGACCAATGCCGGTCGCCGCCACCGGAATGCCGGGTGGCATCATCACCGTCGACAGCAGCGCGTCTTCGCCACGCAACGGCCCGCTCTCGATCGGCACGCCGAGCACCGGCAACAGCGAGTGCGCCGCCAGCGCCCCCGCCAGGTGCGCCGCCATGCCCGCGACACCGATCAGCACGCGCACCCCTTCATCCTTGGCCTTGCGGGCGAACTCGCACGCTTCATCCGGCGTGCGATGGGCACTGAGGATGCGTACATGGAAGGCGATGCCGAGTTCTTGCAGCGTCTTGAACGCGCCTTCCAGCGACGGCAAGTCGGAGTCGGATCCAAGCAGGAAGGCGATCGGGCGAATGGTGGTCATTGGCGAGCCGTCATTGGCAACACTCAGGTGGTCAGCCGCTGCTGGATGTCGGCGTAGGTCGCGGCGGTCTTGGCGATGACGGCGGGCGGCAACGTCGGCGGTGGCGGCGTCTTGTTCCAGCCGGTGCCGGTCAACCAATCGCGCAGGTACTGCTTGTCGAACGACGTCGGGTTGCCGCCTGGGCGCACTTCGTCGGCGGGCCAGAAGCGACTGGAGTCCGGCGTCAGGCACTCGTCGATCAGCAGCACCTTGCCATCGCGCAGACCGAACTCGAACTTGGTGTCGGCGATGACGATGCCGCGCTTTTTGGCATAGGCCCGCGCCGTGCCGTAGAGCGCCAAGGCCGCGTCGCGAGCGGCGATGGCAACACTCTCGCCGACCATCTCGACCACGCGCGCGAACGAGATCGGCTCATCGTGGCCGGTCTCGGCCTTGGTCGATGGCGTCAGGATGGGTGGGTCGAGTTCGCTGGCGTGCAACAGGCCCTTTGGCAACACCACACCACTGACCGTGCCGAGCGTTTGGTAGTCCTTCCAACCCGAGCCCGTCAGGTAGCCGCGCACGACCCACTCGACTGGCAACGGCTTGCACTTCTTGCAGCGCATCGTGCGGCCGCGCAGCAAGGCCTTGTGTTCGGCCGGCACGTCCGTCCAACTGTCGACATCGGTTGACAGCAGGTGGTTTGGCACCACATCGCGCAGCAGGTGCAGCCAGAACGATGAGGTCTCGGTCAGCACGCGGCCCTTGCCGGGGATGCCCTCATTCATCACGACGTCGAACGCCGAGATGCGATCGGATGCGACCAGCAAGAGGTCGCCGTTCAGTTCGAAAATCTCGCGGACTTTGCCGCGGCCGAGCCGCTTGGCGAACGGGAGGTCGATGGACAAAACCGGGTGGTTCACGCCGGCGATCATGCGCGCAGGATGGCGCTAGGCAAGGCCGAGTTTGCCGGTCAATTCGCTTTCTGGCGCACGCCGAAGGCGAGGTTGAACTCGGGGATGTTGTTGCTGCGCGTCTCCAGGAAGTCGTCGACGAACACGAACGTGTTGTAGGTGCGGTCGATCGCCGCAAACCAGGTCTCGTTGGTGCCGCTGATCACCAGCGTGATGCCGCCGTCGGCAGCGAGCGTGTAGGTGCCGACGTAGGTGAAGTCCGCACCGTCACTGCCAACAGCATCGAGGCGGAAGCCACCTTGTGCAGTCAGGGTCGCGACGCCAATGAACGTGTCGCTGCCGCTGTTGCTCGGGTTGACGAACATGGTGTGGCCGCCGATCAGGAACGTGCCCGGCACGCGCACGCTGTCGACCGGCGTCGCCGGCGCATCGAACTTGCGCACCATGAACAAGAGCCCAGCTTCGTTGTCGCTCTCGTCATCATCGAGCGCGAGCACCAAGTTGTTGGTCGCCGCCGCCTGCATCACGCGCGCATCCGCGGGCTGTCCGGTCACGGTGTAGTTGACGGTGAGATTGCAGGTGCCATTGCCGCTGCCGTTGGTCAGCAGGTTCTGGATGGTGCCGCTAAACGTCAGGCCGCTGCTGCCTTGCGTGCCGGTGCCGCTGATGGCGCGCGCCGTGCCCGCCGCCCCCGCCGCAATCGCAACCCCGCCGCGAGCGCCGCGCGCGACGTTCTCCGGCGACAAAATCGACTGCCCGAACACCGTGTGCAACGACAGCACATGCCAAGCGCCTTCGAGTTCGACCTGGCCAGTGAGGATGCGCGTGCCGACATACAGGCCAATGGACTCGCTGGACGGCGTCGACACCCGGTCGGTGAAGAAGAAGTCCGGGGTGGTGCCGGGGGTCGTCAAGTCGCCAGCACCGACGCGGCTGTAGGCACCTTGGAACACCACCGACGGTTCGCGACCGCTGCCCGTCGCATACACCGACCAGTCGCCGGCGTTCTCCAGCGCGTAGCGATCGGCCGCGGAGGTGCCAGCACTGCGCGTCACGGTGTAGGTGCTGTCGTCGAACAGATTGAGCGTGCCGCGGTCCGTAAAGACGGCCGCGGGCGGCACCGGAAAGGTGCCAAAGCCGCGCAGGCTGCGGTACCCGTACAGGTGGTGGGTCGCCGCAAAGCGAACTTCACTCTGCGGCCGATCTTCCTCGCCGCCATCGGCGCAAGCGGCGGTGAGAACCAACAGAGAGAGGACGCAGACGTTGTTCGGCATGCGAGGGTGCAAGGTGTCGCAGTCTAGCGCGCGCACCCGCCGTGGAAACACAGGGCGAAGAACAGCCGTGCTCGCAGCCAGCAAGTTCGGTAGCGTGCGGCCCGATGCGATGCGTAGTGGCGGGTGGCTTGCTCGGCTGGACGATGGCGGCGAACGGCTGCGTGTCGGCACCGCAATGGCAGGGTCCGCTGCCAGTCCGCAACCAGCATCCTGCCCAGCTGACGGTGCAACACATGCCGCCGGCCAGCGCGTCGGTGCTGCCAACCGGGGCGACCCAGGCCCGACTGGATGCCGCCTACTCAAGCCTGTTCTTGCTCGGCCAGGGCAACGGCCGCAGTTGGTTGATGGACGGCGAGTACCTACGGGTCGGACCGTCGGTGCGAGTCGGCCTGGGGGCCGGTCTCGAAGCGGCGGTCGAACTGCCGTTCGCGCACACCTCAGGGGGCTTTCTCGACTCGTTCATCATCGACTACCACGACACCTTCGCCCTGCCTGACCAGAGTCGCGACACCACTGAGAAGAACGACTTTTCGATCGGCGCGACGCGCCAAGGGCAAGTCGTGTGGACGGTCGAACGCGACAGCGCCGAGCTGATGGACGTGCCACTGCAGCTGACGTGCCAGATCGTCGAGCCGGGTGCGCACCGGCTTGGGTTCGCGGTGCGCGGCGGCGTCGAACTGCCGACTGGTGATGACGAACGTGGCTACGGCAGTGGCGGTGTCGATGCGACCGTGGGTGGCTTGCTCGACTACCGGCTCGGGACGGTGGCGCTGTATGGGCACGCGCAGCACACGTTCGCCACGACTCCAGCCAGCGCGCGCCGCTCAGGCCTTGAGTTTGCCGACATCACCGCCTTTGGCCTAGCGGCCGAGTTGCCGCTCAAGAACTGGCTGCACGCGCTGGTGCAAGTGGAGTGGGAGAACTCGACCTTGCGCGAGTTCGGGCTGCCGGTGACCGGCCGCGACCAAACAATGCTGTGGATCGGCGGTCGCGCTGATATGGGGCGCGGCGTCGCCATCGAAGTCGGCTTCGGCGAAGACTTGCAAGGACTCGCTTCGCCAGACTTCACAGCCTGGCTGGCTTGGGTCTGGAACCCAGGTAGCAGCCGCGGTCCCGGTCCTTCCCAGCTCCCCCGCTGAGTTTGTCATAACAAATCTTATCGGAACCACTCGATGCCCGAGAGATCCGACCGAACGACCCCAGTGGCTTGGCGACAAGCCTGGCAGCTCGCTGGCTTGGCAGGACTGGCTGGCCTGCGCCTGCAAGCCGTGCTGGCCGTCGTGCAAGCCTTGCTGCCGGTCGCCGGCTTGCTCGCCATGCAGCGGCTCATCGATGCGGTCGCGATCGGGCTGTCCGGCCAGATCCCCGCCGCGGCCGCGCTGCGCGACGCGACGATCGCCACCGTCGTCGCCGCCGCGGTCGCCTTCCTCGGCAATGCGTTGCGCGGCGTCGCCACCGTGCTGAGTGAAGCGCACGGCCGCGCCCTCAGTGATGCGGCGACGCTGCGCCTGCAGACGCACGCGGCGACGCTCGACTTGGCGGAGTTCGACCGGCCGGCCTTCCATGAACTCTTGCAGCGGGCCGGTGCCGAAGCCAGCCAACGACCGGTGCGGTTTTGCCAAGACGGCCTGGCGGTGCTGGTCGCGGCGACGGCACTGATCAGCATGGTCGTCTTGCTCGCCGGCGTCAGTTGGTGGCTGCCGGCGCTGGTGGCGATGTTGGCGCTGCCGCTGGCGTGGGCGCGCGCGCACCACACGCGGCAACGCGTTCGCTGGCAAGAACAGCATCTCGGCGAACAACGCGACATCGGCTACGCCGGGGCGGTGTTGACCGGACGCGCCACCGGCAAGGACGTGCGCGTGCTCGGCCTGCAGGCCATGTTTGGCGACCGGCTCGCTCGCCTTCGCGCCGGCTTGCGCACGAGCCTGCGGCAACTGGCAGGTGGGCGCAGCCGCGACGAACTGCTGGTGCACACCGTCAGCAGCCTCGGCTTGTTTGCGGCGTACTTCGTACTCGCCAAAACGGCGCTGGCGGGTGGGTTGACGCTCGGCGAATTGGTGTTGCAGGCGCAGGCCGCGCAGCGAGCCCAGAACGGCGTGCGCGATTTGCTGGGGGCGATGCTGGGGGTGCAAGAACACCGCTTGTTCTTGCGGCCGGTCGTCGATTTTCTGGCGCGCACGCCGAACCTGGTGGTAACGGCCCCACCTGCGACTCCCCCGCCGGGCCCGTTGGCGGTCACCGCCGACCACCTGACGTTCGCGTATGCAGAAGGCAGCGACGTGCTGCGCGAGGTGTCGTTCACCGTGGCCGCGGGCGAACGCATCGCCGTCGTCGGCCACAATGGCTCCGGCAAGTCGACGCTGGTGAAACTGCTGGCGAGGCTCTACGCGCCAGCCCGCGGCCTGCTCGCCGCCAACGGCGTCGCCCTGGCGCACGTCGAGCCGACGCACTGGCGAACGCGCCTCGCTGTGCTGTTGCAGGACGCGTCGCTGTTCGAATTGACGGTGCGCGAAAACCTGCAACTCGGTCACGGGGATCCGGTGCGCGAGGACGACTTGTGGCGTGCGCTCGCCATCGTTGGCCTCGCCGAGCGCGTGCGCAGCCTGCCGCACGGACTCGACACCATGTGTTCGCGGCGCCATGCCGAGGGCGTCGATTGGAGCACGGGCGAAGCGCGTCGGCTGTTGCTGGCGCGCACCCTGGCGAGGTCTTGCGATCTGCTGTTGTTGGACGAGCCGTTCTTGGCGCTGGATGGTGCTATGGCCGCGAGCCTCGCTGCGCACTTCGCAGCGTTGCCGCGAACGACCACGGTGCTGATCGTCGATCATCGCCCGCAGGCGATCGCTTGGGTCGATCGCGTGTTGCTGCTCGAACGCGGCCAGTTGGTGGCGACCGGAACACCGAGCACACTCGCCGCCCAGCACCCGGCGTTCCGCGCGCTGTTTCCTGGTTGAAGGCACGGCCGCCGCAACGGCGGTGACGAACGTGAGACGCGAGTTCGCAAGAACTTCCGGCGGCGGGGCCCTCGCCAAGCCAGCGTTGGCCGGTATGGTCCCGCGACCGCGCGATCGCGCGTCTTGGTCTTCCTGGCCGGAGTGTTCGGCGTGCAGAGAATCGTCCGCATCCTCGTTCCCTTGCTGATGGCTTTGGCCAGCAGCACGTTCGTTCGCTCGTCCCTGGCACAGGAGCCTGGAACTCCCCCGCCGGGTCACCCGCCGATTCCCTCGGTGAGTCCCTCGGTGAGTCCCTCGGCGACTGCCCCGGCGACGCCCCCGGCGGCTGGCTCGACACAGGATCCGCAGCGGCCTGCCGTTCCTGGCAGTGAACAACCGGCCGCGGCTGAAGGCGACGCGGCCGCCACCCCAAACACCGCCGCCGCCGCCAAACCGCCGCGGCGTGGCATCCCGGTCGACGACCCGTTGGTGCACACGCATTGCGCACGCTGCCACGCACTCGATGACAAGCAGCACATGACGCGCGTCTCGTTCGTGCGCAAGTCGCCGGAAGGCTGGTCGGAGACGATCAAGCGCATGGGCCGGTTGTATGGGCTGCAGCTATCGCCGACCGACGCCAAGCAGGTCGTGCGTTCGCTCGCCAACTCGCATGGCTTGGCGCGCAGCGAAGCCGAACGTGGCCTTTACGAAAGTGAACGGCGCGTGCATTGGTCCGAGGACCACCACGACCAGGACTTCAAACGCGCCTGTGCGCAGTGCCACCCACTGGGCCGAGTGCTGCTGCAGCAACGCGACAACGAAGAATGGCAGCTGCTGCGCGCGACCCACGTCGCCATGTTCCCGCTGTCGCGCGGGCAGATGGGCGGCGGTCCACCCGATGACGAACCGCGGCGCGGCGGCGGCGGTCAGGGCGGCGGTGCTGGCGGCGGTGCACCGGCTGGAGCTGGCGGTGCGAGCCCAGGTGGAACGGGCGGTGCGGCCGGCGGCGGCGGCCAAGGTGGACGCGGCCGCGGCGGTGCTGGCGCCGGCGCTGGCACCCCCACCACCGAATCGCCGAACAACCCGACGCAAGGTGTCGGCGATCGTGTGCTCGCCAAACTCGCGGCGGAGCAGCCACTGTTCTCACCCGCGTGGGAAGTCTGGGCCAAGAACCGCCGCGAAGTGCCACTCGCTGGCACCTGGACGGTGTCTGGGCACGAGATCGGTCGCGGCGATCTGGTCGGCTCCGCCGAAATCAAACGGGTCGATGCGGATGAATACGAAGTCGTATGGAACCTCGCGTTCACCGACGGCACGCAGCAGACCCGCACCGGCAAGGGCCTGCTCTACGCCGGCTATTCGTGGCGCGGCCGCAGCCAAGAAGCCACCCCCGGTTCACCGACCTGGCGCGAAGTGCTGCTGCTCGACGAACACTGGCAAACCCTCAAGGGCCGCCTGTTCAACGGCCACTACGACGAGATCGGTGTCGACGTCGCGCTGCAGCGCAACCTCGGCCGTCCGCGGGTGCTGGCTCTTGGCAACGCCGCGATCGAAGTGCCAGCCAAGGGCCATCGCCTCGATGTGCATGGCGAAGCCTTTCCACCGACCGTCGCTGCGGCTGACTTCTTCGTCGGCGACGGCCTCGCGGTGACCGCCATCGAACGCCGCAGTGAACGCCACGTCGTGCTCACCGTCGATGCCGCGAGTGGCACCGAGCTGGGGCCACGTTCCGTCGCCTTCCGCAGCGAGCCGGGGTCGGCAAATGTGATGCTCTACGACACCGTCGACTACATCCGCATTCGGCCACTGCAAGGCTTGTCGCGCATCGGCGGCACCAAGAACCCGAAGCAAATCGAACGCTTCGAGGCCTACGCGATGCACCGCGGCAAGGACGAGAAGCCGTTCACGCCAGACGACGTCGATTTGTTCCAGGTGCGGCCGCGGTGGGCGCTGGCGGAATTCAAGGTGCGTGAGAACGACGACGACCTGCAGTACGTCGGCAGCATCGATCCGGTGACGGCCGTGTTCACTCCGAACGTCGATGGCCCGAACCCGGCTCGCAAGTGGCAAGCCAACAACGTTGGCGATGTCTTCGTCACCGCTGAGATCACCCTCGACGTGCCCGTGCGGCCCGAACCAAAGAAGCCCGCGGCCGATGAGAAGAAGGACGACAAGAAGACCGAACCCGCCAAGCCAACGGAGCCAGGGCAGGCAGGCGAGTCCACGGCACCTACGGCGCCGGCGAAGCCAGTCGAAGTGGCCAAAACGCCACCGCCGACTCCGCCGATTTCTCCAACGCCGCCAGCCGGCCCACCCGCGCGCGAACAGAAGCTGTTCCAAGCCCGCGGCCATCTGATCGTCACCGTCGGCCTGTATGTGCGCTGGAACGCGCTTGAGTGGGAGGATCGCTAAATGAATCTGCGCACCGTGTTGCATCGTCGCTTTCGCACGGAGACCGGTGCGGAGTTTCTCTATGTGGCAACCTCCGCCGCCATCCTCGGCGTCGACCCGCTGACCAGCAATTTGGTTGACGCGTTCAGTGGCCCGGAAGGCGCCGACAGTGAACCGTGGCTCGCCCAACACGACGATCGCGTCAGTGCCGAGAGTGCGTTGCACGACTTGATCGACCTCGGCGTCATTCGGCCCGTCGGCGAAGCCCAGGCCCCGCGCGCGCAATTGCCGCCGATGCCGTTCCCGCTGGCGACGTTGGTGCTCAACGTCACCAACAAGTGCAACCTGACGTGCACCTACTGCTACGAGTACGGCGACGACCGCCTGACGGCAGGCACCGGCAGCAAAGGCACCGGCAAGCCGCTCATGCCGGACGACACCGCCCGGGACTCGATCGACTTCTTGCTGCGCAGCTGCGGTGATCGGCCGCAGGTCTCGATCACGTTCTTTGGCGGCGAGACGCTGCTCAACTTCCCGGCGATCCGGGTGGCGACCGAGTACGCCGAAGAGCGCGCCAAGGCGGTCAAGAAGCGCGTGCACTACTCGCTGACGACCAACGCCACGTTGCTGACCGACGAGGTCGTCGACTTCCTCACCAAGCACCGCTTTGGCATCACCGTCTCGATCGACGGCGACCAACAAGAACAGGATCGCCACCGCACGTTCAAGAAGGGCGTCGGCAGCTTCGACGTCATCGCGCCGCAGATTCGCCACCTGATCGCGACCAACAAGGAGCGCAAGGGCCGCCCGATCGGCGCCCGCGTGACCCTGACGCACGGTGCCGCTCCCGTCGCCGCAACCTACCGCTTCCTCACGCAAGAACTCGGCTTTGACGAAGTCGGCTTCGCGCCGGTGACCGCGGGCCTCGGCCGCGAGTACGCGCTGGGCGAGAAGGGCTACGAGCGCCTGCTGCGCGAGTTCGGTGAGCTGGCCGAGGACTACATTGCCGCCGCCGCGCGCGGCGAGTCGCACGGGTTCTCCAACCTCGGCGACCTGCTGCGCGAACTGCACCAAGGCGTCAACAAGGCCCATCCGTGCGGGGCAGGTCTCGGCTTGCTTGGCGTCTCGACCGAAGGCGAACTCGGCTTGTGCCATCGCTTCGTCGAGTCGAAGAGCCACGCCGTCGGCAACGTCACCACCGGCATCGACGAAGGCGTGCGCACGGCGTTCCTGCAGAAGGCCCACGTTGACCAGAAGACCGATTGCACGCAGTGCTTTGCGCGGCCCCTGTGCGCTGGCGGCTGCTACCACGAAGCGCACGTTCGCTACGGCGACGCGACGCACGCCAACCTGCACTACTGCGAATGGATCCGCGGCTTCGTCGACCTTGGCTTGGCGAGCTACGGCCGCATCCTGACCCAGAATCCCAAGTTCTTCGCGAGGTTCGAAACGTCATGACGAACGACTCTCCAGCCGTTGAGCCAGGACCGCAGCCAGGACCGCAGCCAGAACCGCAGCCGCGACCGCGAGCGCGCATTCTCGCCTGCAACCAGAAGGCGCGGCAGCTCGCCGCTCTGGTGTTGGCGCAACGTGGCAACGCCCGAGCGCTGACGCAGGATCCGCCGCCAACGCAGTATCCCTATGGCTGCACCACGATCTTCGCGCCGGGCTGGGAAGTCGACTCTGCCAACGGCACGCACGGTTTGTGCCAGCCGATCGAGCGCGACCTCTACGACTGCTACCACACGTGCTATTGGCCAGCGCAGGTCCCCGACGGCGTCACCAACGCCCCGAAGTGGACGGCCTCGTGTGGCGCCCCCATGCAAGACTGGAAGTCCATCGACCTCGTGTTCCCGTAGGTTCGTCTAGACATGGCGATGCTCCTTCGATGCCGCATAGCGGCCACTGTTCTCGGCACCTTGGTGTCGCTCTTGCCAGCCCAAGCAGGCACGCCGCCGCCCCCACCACCAACCCCGGCGCCAGCGCCGACGCCGACTCCCACCCCGACGCAAGAGCCCGCGACGGAACCGCCCGCGGTCGGCGAAACCACGCCGGAGGCGCAGCCCGCACCGGGAGAACGGCAAGGCCGCGGCGCTGGTGGTCGCCGTCGGGGCCAAGGTCAGGGTGGTGCTAGCGGGCAAGGTGCTCAGGCTGAAAACCAGGACCTGCCGGAGTTCAAGCCAGTCGCGGCCCCGACGCTGGCAGGCCTGCAAGGCAAGCAGTTCTTCTGGTTCACGATGTACCCGCACTTCCTGGTGCAGTACGACCCGACGACCGACGCGGTCACCAAGCAGATCGAGCTGAAGCGGGGCATGTTCTGGAGCACCCACCTCACCCACGATCGCAAGCGCATGCTCGTCGTCACCGACCAGCAGCAGGTGATCGAAGTCGTCGACTTGGCGAGTGGCACCTTGCTCGGCGAGCACACCTTCAAAGAAGAAGGCTTCATCCTGCGCATTCGCGATGTGCGCGAGTGCCCTGGTGGCGTGCATTGGCTGGTGCGCACCGAACGCGTCAAGAAAGAGATCGATCGCTACTCGTTTGAAGCAGCGCAATGGCTGCTCTACGACACCAGTACGCAGAAGGTCGTGCGCAAGCTCAAGAAGTTGCCCGACGCCCTCGAACGCAACACGCAATTGAGTGCCGATGGCACCCACTGGCAGAACCAAGACGACGACGGCAACCTGCTCTTCCTCGACGCGCGCAACTTCAAGGAACTCGGCCGCATCGACCTGCGCACCCCGCGTTACTTCGGCGCCGGCGCCATTCGCCTCTCTGGCAACGACCTGCTCGATCGCCGCGATCCCAACCGCGCCTTGATGCTGTTCACCAGCAGCGACCCAGTGGAGACGCGCCGGTCGTCGTGGGGTGTGGTCGAACTCGACCTCGCCAGCAGGCGCATCGTCGACGTGCAGGAATGGGGCCCCAGCCAAAACTCGTTCGGCTTGCGCATTGCACCAAAGAAGCTGGTGGCGGCAGCCATGGGCGGCGGCTTTGGCGGTGGCAATGAACGCGAAACGCGCACGCGCCTCGTCACCATCGACCTGCGCACCGGCCAGAAGATCGCGGAAGCCTTCGAAGAGTTTCGTCCGCGCCGTTCGCTGGTCGCGATCTCGCCCGATGCCGACAAGATCTACATCGGCACGGCGGGCAGCGACTTCGAGGTCTTCGACGCGGGCTTGAAGCGGTTGAAGACGGTCGAGCTGCCGGGCGAGATCGTCGGCCGCATCCACGTCGTCGACGGATGACGCGAGCGCGCGTCGTCGTCATCGACAGTGGCATCGATGGTCACCACCAAGCGCTGCGTGGCCACACCGTGGTGGCGGGCCCGACCTTCGGCCCGACTGGTATCGTCGCGGCGAAGGACGGCGACCACGACCTGCTCGGACACGGCACGGCGGTCGCGGCCACCATCGTGCGCTTCCTTGCCGATGCGGCGGGCGCGATCGAGTTGGTGGCGTTGCGTGTCTTCGAACGCGAGCCGACCTGTAACTTCGCGACGGTGCTGCAAGCCTTGCGTTACGCGCTGACGCTGCAACCGACGTTGATCAACCTCAGTCTCGGCACCACCTCCCTGCGCCACCGCGACGAACTCACCGCCCTCGTCGCGGCGGGCAAGCAGCAAGGCACGCGCCTCGTCGCCCCCGCCAGCTATGGCGGCTTGTGTTGTGACCCTGGCAACCTGGCGAACGTCGAAGCCGTCGTCGGTGATCCCAACGTGCTGCCGATGTGCCCCGAACTGCGGCCCTACGGTGGACGCCTCATTTGGTTCGCCTCGCCGATGCCGCGGCCAGATGCCGACGGGGTGCGGCGCTTGCTCGCGCGCGGCGACAGTTTGGCGGTGGCCGCCGTTACGGGACGCCTGCTGCGTTCGTCGCTGCCCTGAGCCAGCCGCGTTGCACCAACTGCAGCATCGCCGCCAGCACGGCGCGCGGCGGCAACACGAAGAGGCGTGCATCCTGCCCCGCCCCAGCCACGGCCGCGGCGAGCGAACGAGCCGTTGCGAACTGAGCCAGCAGCGGTTCGATCGGCACGTAGCCGCAGTGCGTCGCCTGTTCGCCGGTGACCTGATCCGAGAAGCCGCTGCGTTCCACGAACGTGTGGCCTTCGCGCACCAGCACCTGCGCGCGCAGAAGCTGCGGCGACACGACGAACGACTGCGAGAAGGACGGCGGCGTGCGTTCCACCACCGGCAGCAGCCGCGCGCGCCAGAACGCGTGCTCAGCGAATCTCTGCTCGCGGCGATACCACGCCGCCGCCACGTCGGAGTGGGCGTCGAAGAGCCCACGTTCCCACCGCGCATGCACCTCGCACAACCGCAGCCACCAGTCCGGCTGCGCCCGTGCCGCCGTCAACACCGCCGCCGCGTGGTCGGCAGCCGCCAACGCCTTCTCAACGCCCTGGCTCGCCAGCGGATCGATGGTCGCGGCGGCATCGCCGATGCGCAGCACGCCCGGCAGCGCGGGCCGCAACCGCGGCGTCGCGTCGCTCACGTTCGCCAACTGTCGATCGCCAAGCCGCCCAGCGGCACCGCCACTCTCGGCCAACGCGCGCGCCAGCAACCGCTCGCGACCAACGGCCCGCAGTTCGTCCGCATGCACGATCACCGCCGCACTCGCCACCCCGTCGTGCGGGGCGTGCGTCCAGATCCAACCAGAGCCCACCGCCTCGACGAGTGCGGTGCCCCGATCGTCGCGATGCGGCGTGCCGGTGAACGTGAACGCGAGCGAACGCGGTGCGGCGGCCACCGCCGACGCCTCACCAACGGCTCGGGTCGTGCGACCGGTGGCAAGGACGACGTGGTTCGGTCGCAGCCGCTCGCCCCCCGTCGTCGTCGCCAACTGCCACTCATCGCCAACACAAGTCACCATCGTCGCCATGCGCACGTCGACGCCAACGCGACGTGCCTGCTCGCACAAACGCCGATCGAACGCACCGCGCCGCAGCAACAGGCCAGGTTCGCCTTCGGACCGCCATGCCACCGCAGACGTTCCCCAGATAGCGCCGTGGCGCAGCGGATCGACTTCACTGCACGCCTCGATCGCTGCCGAAAGGCCGGTGCGGCTCAGCATCGTGCGCCCAGGCGCCAGCAGCGTCTCATACGGACCGCTGCAGCGACCGCGCCCGTGATCGACCAGCACGACGCGCCAGTTCTGTTGCGCAAGCAGGATCGCGAGCGACGCTCCCGCCGGTCCACCGCCAACGATCAACACATCGCAGACCATCACCACCAGCGGAGACTACTCGGGCTCAGCGAGCCTTGCTCTTGCTGGGCACACAATGAGCCAGGCGCTGCATTTGCTCGGTGAGGGCGACTTGCAGGCTGGTGAACCCGGCGTAGTGCACCGTGCGCGCGGACACTCCAGCTTGGCGTGCCAGTTCAAGAGCCGGCTCGGTCGTTTCATGCCGATTCCAGTGCAGCAGCAGCAACAGGTCGAGTCCCGAACGCGCCCGATCGGCGATCGTGCCCACCGTCTTCTGTGGCGACGTGTAGTTCGTCATCAACCACTCCGGTACGAAGCCCCATTCGCCGCCGAGCTTCTCCAGCCGCGGATGATGCCGGCGTTGCCGTTCGTTGCCGCCCACCACCAACACCCGCGGTGGCCGTCCCAGTGCCTTGGCCAAAGCTTGCACGGCTTGCTTGCCATCGTCCGCTGTCGCCGGCGATTCGTCGTGCAGCTCCAGCAGCTTCTCGATCGCACCGAGGTCGTCTTTCGCCAGCTCCGGATAGACGCAGCTGACTTCCTGCAAGAGTCCATGGGCCTGCTGCAGCGGCTCCACTTCCTTGCGCGCGCGCAGCGAACGGGCGATGCCGACTTGCAGCGCCGCCCGGTCGTAGTCGCGACCTTCCATCTCGTCGTAGCAGCCGACCAGTTCGATCTTGATCTCGAGATGGTCGAGTGCCTGGCCGACGAACTCTTCGTTCTTCAGCAACTTCTCCAGCACGTCGAACTTGCCGCGCTGCTGCAGTAACTCACGAATCTCGGCGTAGCAAGCGCGCGCCTGGTCGCGTTCGCCAAGCATGTTGTGCGCCGTCAAGACGACGCGCAGCGCTTCGATGCGTTGGTCGAGATCGATCGCCACTTCGAGCACTCGGCGGGCCGCGATCAGGGCGGGCTGCGCTTCGCCAAGACTCAGATACTCCAAGGCGACGAACAGCAATTGGTCCGGCGTCGAGCCTCGACCGATGTCGACGGCATCGAGGAAGCGCAGCGACAGTTTCTTGTCGAGCTTCTTCAAGGCCTCGTGCACCGCATAGAAGGTCTCGAGGTCCGGCTTCACGCTGCCGAGCGCTTGCTCCATCAGCCGCAGCGCGCGGGTGGCTTCGGCCCCATCGCCCGCCATCAGCAACGCCGCGGCTTGGAAGAAGCGGGCCCGATCGCGCAACTGCACGTCGCGACCTTCCAGGCGGCGCAGCCCCGCGATGGCTCGATCAAAGCCACGCGCCGCGGCCGCTAGGTCCCCCGCCTCGTAAGCCAACAGACTGCGCAGGTAGACCGCCTCTGGCGCGGCGTGCTCCGGTTCTTCCGCCACATGGCGAAGGCGCTGCAAGGCGAGGTCCCGTTCGGCCCGCTGTTGGCGCGGGTCGACACTGATGCTGTCGTGCTGCCGCAGTTCGCCCAGCGCCGCGACCATCGCGGCCGCACTTGCCAGCATCGGCTTGTCGCCCGCCAGCTGCTCGGCGCGTTCCGCGGCGGCGATCGCCAGCCGCCACTCACTCGCCGCCAGCAAGCGTTCGGCCAGGGCACGGTGGTAGCGCGACTGCACGTCGTTGGGCAAACGCTCGAACCCCGACATGCCCAGGATCTTGCCGAGGATCGACGCCGTGCTTTCTTGGTCGTCGCTGTCGAGGCGCGCTTCCAACCGCCCGAGCAAGTCGGTGACGGCGGCGTCGACAATGACCTCCAGCTCGGCGGTGCCAGGTTCTGCGGCGAGGTACTGAATGGCGCGCACCGCCAACTTGAGATCGCCGGACCAGAACAGCGAACGCACGACCAACGGCAACACGTTGCCCGCCACCTGCGGATCGGTCAGCAAATCGAGCAGCAACTGCGGGTCGTTGATGGTGGCCGCAATGCGTTCGCGTTCGCCCTTGCGGTCGAAGGCGCGCACCGTGCCGAACAGACTCCACCGCCGCGCCGACGCTTCGTTGCCGATCGCCGGCAAGTCGAGCGCCAGCAGCGTGCGCGCGTAGCCGAGCAAGAAGCAGGTGCCGGGTCGCGGACCACCAGCCTGCCAATAGTCGGCCAACTGTTGGCGCACGAGATCCGGTTTCTGCTCACCCTTCTCGGCAAGGTGAACCTGTTGCAAGAGCAGTCGATCGAGCGCAGTTTCCCAGCCCATGCTAGAGCCTCCACGCCCGCTATCGTCCGCGCCCGCAAAGCCGCTCAGGGCTGGCTGCGAACAGGCCGTGCGACGGCCGTCACTCCATCAGGCTTTTGGCATCGGCCGGAAGGACGACGACCAGCCCTTGCCAGCCGCGGCCGATGCCGGTGCTTGGCGAGTCGTCGTCCGGGGCGAGGGCGCCAAGCACCAAGTCCCCCACGCGCAAGTGCTGCAACGCCGACGCCGACGCGGCCATCCAGTGATCGTCCCCGTCGTCATCGCGCACACCGCAGCCGGTCGGCGCCAACTCGTCGACCTGCACGATCGTCGGACGCACCGAGGGCGCACTCGGTGTCGACAGTTCTTGGCCAGCCGCCTGCAGGCGATCGAGTTGGTCGAGCATCGGACCGTGGCAACCCTCGAGCACGCCGGTCACTGCGATTTCCTGCGAGGCAGCGGCCCAACGATAGAACTCGCGCAACTCGGCGAAGGCGCTGCGCACGCGCGCCGCTCGCTCGCTTGGCCCAGACGCCAGGTAGACGTGCAGCAAGAGCCGCATCACATCCTGCGAGGTGACGGCTTCGAGGTCGGCGTGCGGCAACGGCGTGTTCTGCTGCAACTCCGCCAACAACCGCAGCGGGCCCAACAGCTGTGGATCACGACCCGTTTCCCAGCCGTATTCCTCGACCAACGGAGCGAGGTTGCCAGCGGCTTCGTCTTCGCTCGGGGCGGGCATGGGCCGGGCGTCCTCGCGGTCGTCTTCGTCGTCTTCTTCCTCACCGACGACATCCTCTTCGTCTTCTGGATCTGGCTCGATGCCAGCCATGCGCTCAAGCTGCGCGAACAGATCGTCGACGTCGCGCTTCTGCGAGAGGCCTTCGTCAAGTGTGCGCACCAGACGCTCGCCGAGCGTCTCGCCCGGCGCCGCCGCTGGCTCGTCAGGCTCCGGGGTCTCACTCACGGACGACGCGTGGTGGGCATTCCAGAGTTCGAGCAAGAGGCGCCGCGCCTGGTCGAGATCTGCCGTCGTGTCGAACGCCAATTCGTCGAGCAGCGGGCCGATGATCGGACCGGGGCGCACCGCCATCGCCAATTGCTGGCTGATGACCGCGGCCTCCTGACCACTGCCGACGCGTTGCAACAGCAGGTCGAGATCCGCCTCCAGATGTTCGAGTGGCACGCCGACCACCACCGGCGCCGGCGCCGACGGTGCCACCGCCTCGCCGCGCGCGAGCTGTCCCGGACGATGCATCATCAAGTGTTCGAGCTCGATCTGCTGCAGACGCCGATCGAGGCCGATGCGCTGCACGTCGCGCAAGAACGCCTGTGCCAAATCGGCGCCGGGACGAAAGACCGCGACCGCCCGCGACGGCGTCCACCGTCCAGACCCTTCTGAAAACAACCGTCCGACCAACAGGTCGCCGGCTAGCAGCGAATCCGCGGGAACGAGCAGGTCGAGGATCGTGCCATCCTGCTGATCGCGCGCCTCAACGCTCTTGGCCGCACTACCGAGCACCAGGAACACTCCCGGCAACGACTCCGGCAGGTCCACGGCGGCCGCCGCATAACTCGGCACCTCGATCGGCACGGCGCCGAGCACTTCGCTTTCCCGTTCGAGCAACAACCATTCGCGAAAGCGCTGCTCGGCCGAATCGGCCGCACCGGGCAGCGTGGTGACTTGCCCAGTCGCACCTTGGAAAAACTGACGCCGGGCGCGCTGCATCTCGGCTGCCAGATGCGGGTCACTTTCCAGGCGGGCGGCCAGCGTCGCTACCGTGCGCTCCGCTGCCATCGCGTCGTTCTTGCTCATTCGCACGAAGGTCGCAAGGAGTGCCGCGGAATG
This sequence comes from Planctomycetota bacterium, assembly GCA_947444055.1. GTDB lineage: Bacteria > Planctomycetota > UBA1135 > UBA1135 > UBA2386 > UBA2386. Next base: position 11,979 of record CANEYR010000054.1, on the reverse strand, counting down.
CAACCGCTGTGTGCTCGCCGCCGCCGCGGGCGCAACTGCCATCCCGGCGTCTTGGCCCTCGCCCTTCCCGCCTCTCGTCGGCACAATGCCGCCGTGAACCTGCTACCGCAGGATGTGCCCACCGCGGCCTCCCCCTCGCCGGAGTTGATGCAGCAGCTGCAGACTCTGAGCTGGGTCGACCACACTGCCCTCGGTGTGTTGTTGGTGTTCTTCGTACTCGGCTTGTTCAAAGGGCTGATCTGGCAAGTGAGCCGCATTGCCATCTTGGTCGTCGCGTATGTGGTGGCGGGGCGCTTTGGCGGCGAGGTCGCCGGCATGCTGGCGGCGACGACTGGTGCGCCCAGCAGTGAGGCGCCCGGCAGTGAGGCCCCCGGCAGTGAGGCGCCCGGCGAAACCACGATCTACCTCGCCTACGTGTTGTTGTTCTTGGCGGTGCTGATCGTGCTCAGCCTGTTGGCGATGCTGCTGCAGAAGCTGGCGGTGAAAGCCGGCTTGGGCTTCTTCGATCGCGTCGGCGGCGGCGTGCTCGGTGTCGCCACCGGCGCCTGCGTCGTGCTGTTTGCCCTGTCCGTCGTCAACATGTTCTTCCGCGGCAGCCAGTTGGCGCTCGCCGCCGATGGCTCGCATTCGCTGCGCCTGTGCAAGCGCGCGATCGAATCGCTTGGCAGCAAGGTGCCCGATGACCTGCGCGCGGTGTTCGCGTTGACGCCACTCGACGCGGTCCCGCTGCCAGCCGGCGAGGGCACCCCGCCGTCAGTGCCCCCGCCGTCAGTGACCCCGCCTCCGGTGCTGCCAGGCACCCGACCGCCAGTCGAGATCCAGGGCGGCGGCGCCCCTGGGAAGCGCTGAGCCAGCGACTGCCCTCTTGTGTGAACGGGCCGACGACGGGATCGTGTCCGTCCCACTGCTTGGGGGCGCCCGCCGAAGCGGGCTGAGATGTACCCCTCGAACCTGATCCGGTTCGCACCGGCGTAGGAAACAGCAGCATGTCGTCAACTCCCAGTTCTGGCCTCCGCCCGTTGGCGGAGTCCTTCCCGCGTTCGCAGAAAACCGCCGTCGGCGATCTGCACGTTCCCGTCCGCGACATCCTGCTCACCAATGGTGAGGTGTTGCGCGTCTACGACACCACCGGGCCGCAGGGGCACTCGCCCGCCCAGGGCTTGCCAAAGCGCCGCCAACCTTGGATCGACGCCCGGCTGCAGCGCGGCGACCGCAACTTCTCGCAGATGCACTACGCCAGGCGCGGCGTCATCACCGAGGAGATGCGGTTCTGTGCGCTGCGCGAGCAATGCGACCCGGAGTTCGTGCGCAGTGAAATCGCGCGCGGCCGCGCCATCATTCCCGCCAACCGCTGCCATCCCGAAGTCGAGCCGATGATCATCGGCCGCAACTTCCTAGTGAAGATCAACGCCAACATCGGCAACTCGGCGTTGGGCAGTTCGATCGACGACGAGGTCGAGAAGTTGCAATGGTCGATCCGCTGGGGTGCGGACACTGTCATGGACCTCAGCACCGGCAAGAACCTGCGCGAGACGCGCGAGTGGATCCTGCGCAACAGCCCGGTGCCGATCGGCACCGTGCCGATCTACGAAGCGCTCGAACGCGTCGACGGCAAAGTCGAGCACCTCAACCTCGAGATGTACCTCGAAGTGCTTGAGGACCAGGCCAAGCAAGGCGTCGACTACTTCACGATCCACGCCGGCGTCTTGCTGCGGCACGTGCCGCTGACCGCCAACCGCGTCACTGGCATCGTCTCGCGCGGCGGTGCCATCATGGCGAAGTGGTGTCTGCACCATCACGAAGAGAACTTCCTCTTCACCGGCTTCCGCCAGATCTGCGAGCTGATGCAGCGCTACGACGTGTCGTTCTCACTCGGCGACGGCCTGCGCCCCGGCTCGATCAAGGACGCCAACGATGAGGCGCAGTTTGGCGAACTCGCAGCGCTCGGCGAGCTGACCAAGGTCGCGTGGGAGTACGACGTGCAGACCATGATCGAGGGCCCCGGCCACGTGCCGATGCACCTGATCAAAGAGAACATGGACCGCCAGCTTGAGGTCTGCCACGAGGCGCCCTTCTACACACTCGGGCCGCTGACGACCGACATCGCCCCTGGCTACGACCACATCACGTCGGCGATTGGCGCCGCGATGATCGGCAGCTTTGGCTGCGCGATGCTGTGCTACGTGACGCCGAAGGAACACCTGGGCCTGCCCGACCGCGAAGACGTCAAGCAAGGCGTCATCGCCTACAAGATCGCCGCGCACGCGGCCGACCTCGCCAAGGGCCACCCGGGTGCACAGCAGCGCGACGATGCGCTCAGCAAGGCGCGCTTTGAGTTTCGCTGGGAGGACCAGTTCAATCTGGCGCTCGATCCAGAGACGGCGCGCAAGTACCACGACGCGACCCTGCCGCAGGACGGCGCCAAGATCGCGCACTTCTGCTCGATGTGCGGGCCGCGCTTCTGCTCGATGAAGCTGACGGAGGAAGTTCGCGAGTACGCGAAGAAGGGCATGCTGCAGAAGAGCGATGAGTTCGCAGCCCGCGGCGGCGTCATCGCCTGATCGCCGACACCGCGCCCTACGACGCGGTCGGGTCGGCGGACGACGGTTCGGCGGACGGTTCGGCGGACGGGTCGGCCGTGCACGGCAGCTCGACCCAAAACGTGCTGCCTTCGCCGAGCACGCTCTGCACGCCGACACCACCACCGAGACTGCGCACGGTGTTCTTGACGATCGACAGCCCGAGCCCGGTGCCGCCGAGGTCGCGCGAGCGGGCTCGATCGACGCGATAGAAGCGCTCGAACACGCGTTCTTGGTCTGCCGGTGACAAGCCGATGCCGGTGTCGATGACTTCCAAGCGCACCCGCGTACTGCGCGTCGTCACGTGCACGCTGACGGTGCCGTTCGTCGGCGTGTACTTGATGGCATTGTCGATCAGGTTGCCCGCCACTTGGCGCAGCACTTCGCGATCGGCGCGCACCCAGACTGGCTCACTTGGCAAACTCAGGGTGAGGGCAACCGTACGACGCTCCGCCAGCGGCTGCAGATCGCGCACCGTCTCGCCCAGCACGACATTCCAATCCGTGAGCACGGCCTCTGGCGACGACGGCTCGCCTTCGTCGAGCCGCGACAACGTCAGCAGATCACCGACCAACGTCGTCAACCGTTCGGTCTGACGCGCGATGCGGTCGAGGAACCGCTGGCGCGTGGCATCGGGCATGGCGGGATCGTCGATCATGGTTTCGACAAACCCCAAGATCGCCGCCAGCGGTGTCTTCAGTTCGTGCGAGACGTTGGCGACGAAATCGCGGCGCAGCGATTCGAGGCGTCGCAGACGACTCTGGTCGTCGATCCCGATCACGGTGCCAAGGCCGGGCAGCACATGCACACGCACCGCCAACAGCCGGTCCTGCGAGGCTTCGCCGTCGACTTCGAACGTCGCGGCCACGTTCGCTGCACCGGTGGCCATCATCGCCTCGTGCAAGGCAGGCCAGCTGACCAGTTCCACCAACCGCCGCCCCTGCGGCGACGGCAGCGTCAGACCGAGCAATCCCTTGGCAGCTGGGTTGCAGGCGACCACCACGCCGTCCGTATCGAGCACGATCAGGCCATCGGCGGCGCCGCCCAAGGCAGCTTCGAGGCGATCGACCTTGGCGCGTCCTACACTCTCCGCCTGCCGGAGTTCTTGCAGTTGGGCCTGCTGTTGCAGCACTTGGTGGTGCAGGCGCCGATTGGCCCACAGGGTCAAGGCCAAGGCCACGAGCAAAACTGCGGCAACAAAACTCATCGGGGTATCCGTGCCAAGGTCGGCGCCGCGGCGACGGCGTCACGAGCCATCTTGTCACGGGCCATCTTCGCGCAAACGATAGCCGACACCGCGCACCGTCTCGATGCACTGGCTGTGGTCACCAAGCTTTTGCCGCAGGGCGCGCACGTGCACATCAATGTTGCGATCGGTGACGACTGCGTTCTCGCCGATGACGCGGCTCAACAAGTGCGCCCGCGGAAACACGCGACCTGGGTGCGAAGCCAGGAAGTGCAGCAATCGCATCTCGGTCGGCGTCAGCGTCACTGGCACGTCTTCGACCCGCACTTCATGCCGCAGCAAGTCGATCGACAACGCGCCGCGCACCACGCGCTCGGGCGAATTCGTCGCTTCGCGCACCGGCCCACGGCGCAACACCACCTGCACGCGGGCGACCAGTTCGCGCGGCCGGAACGGCTTGCCGATGTAGTCATCGGCACCGAGCCCAAGGCCGAGCACAATGTCGCTCTCCTCGGCTTTGGCCGTCACCATGATGACCGGGATGCCGCGCGTAACCGGGTCACCCTTCACCCGGCGGCAGACTTCGACGCCATCGATGCCAGGCAGCATCAAGTCGAGAATGACGAGGTCAGGATTGTCGGTCCGGATGCGACTGAGCCCCTGCTCGCCATTGCGGCAGGCGATGACTTTGTGGCCGTCGCGTTCGAGGTTGTATTGGATGACCTCGAGCAGGTCGGGCTCGTCTTCGATGACAAGGATCTTGGTTTTCGCCACGCTGGAACCCTAGGCCGACACAACAAGAACCCGTGAAGAGTAGCTCAAGGTTCCCGGTTCGCGTCCAACACCGCGGTGACGGGCGGCAACAACAGTAGGAACCCGTCGGCCCGCAACTTCACTTCGTGCGGCCAGCGACAGCGCGCGGCCGTGTTCCGCAAGGCCGACGCGGCATCATTCATCGCCAGGGGGAATGGCAAGCTGCCCGCGGTCGCGCGAAACGCAATGTTGAGGCCGGCGCCGCCGCCAACGCCGACCGGCGACAAGCGCACCGACACCACGCCGCTCACGCCGGTCGGCACCGCCGCCAACAGGCTGCGCACCGAACTCACCATCACGGACACAAAGCTCGCGAGATCGACCACCACCCTGGGCAGCTCGACTGGCTCACGGCACTCGAGCTGGTGACCCGCCTCGCGCACTGGCACTCGCAGCAACTCGCCAACCTGCGCCACGGCGTCACGCGCGGGGATGCGTTCGGGCCCGGCCCCACCGACCAAGTGACGGAAGATGCTGAGCGTGCTAGCCCCGCGAGTGCAGGCCCCGAGGATCGCCGACTGCGCCCGCGGCAAGAGCGGCGGTTCCAAGTACACGGCGTGACCCTGGACGGTCAGGAACAGGTTGCCGAATTGGTGAACCAATCCAGGCGCCACGAAGGCCAAGTCTGCAGCGGAATCGGGGTGCACGGGTCGGGGTGGATCGTGCCCGAAGGCGACGCGGGAGGGAACCACCACGTTGGCGCAAAGTCGCGCGACGTCAGTTCGCTTGTTCCGTCCGGCGCGCACCGACTTCGCTGAGCACCGCGACCACCGAGTCCTCGATCAACCCATCGCGCAACAATTGCAGCGAGATCGACGTGCCGGGCTGCGTGCAGACGATGCATTCGTGCAACGCCCTGGCGTCATGAATGCGGGCGCCGTCGACGCGCAACACCACATCGCCGGCCCGCACGCCAGCCCGATGTGCCGGTTGCCCTTCGACCACGTGCACGATCAACGCGCCGTCATTCGGAGTGTTCGGGGCGTTCCGTTCGCTCGACCCGCCGGCGGTCGAGTGGCTGGAGAACTCGATGCCGAGATAGCCGCGGCGCACACGGCCGTCTGGCTGCTTCTGCATGGCTTCGAGGGACCACTTCAACGTCCGGCTTGGCACCGCGAACGAAATGCCCTGCGCATCGGCTGGCGCCTGCGTCGTGACGCCGACGACGCGGCCCTGCAAGTCGAGCACTGGGCAGCCCGAACTGCCTGGATTGACCGGCGCACTGATCTGCAAGAAGTCATTGGTGACGCCCAAGTCCGTGTGCGACAGATGGCGGCCGACAAAACTGACGAGGCCGGCCGTCACCGTCTGCGCGTAGCCGAACGGATTGCCGACCGCGACGATCCAATCCCCAGCGCGCAGGTCCGCGCCATCACCAAGTGGCAGCGCTAGCAAGTCGGTCGGCGCACCCTCGAGCCGCAGCAGCGCGACATCGGTGGCAGCATCTTCTCCCACCACTTCGGCGCGAAAGGCTCCCCGCTGCGGCACGATCACTTCGATGTCGATGGCGTCAACGACGATGTGGCGGCTGGTGACGACGAGCCCTTCTTGCCGCACGACAAAACCCGACCCCGAACGCAGACCCGGCCCAGACGCATGCACGGCGCGCAAACCACTGGCCTCGCTCACGGCGGCCACCGTGCTGTCCTTTGCCGCCGAGGCACGCAGCGCGCGCACGGTCACGACGCCGGGGCCGATCTGCTGCACGACATCGGCGAAGGAAGGCAGCACACCAGGCTGCCGCAGCGGCGGCGCTTCGGTCCACATCGGCGCCGCCGCGCGTGGCCACGAAATGCCCACGGCGGCACCGACGCTGATGCAGCTAAGCCCAAACAGCACCGAAACCCACATTGAGTTCCGCGCAACCGAGTTCCGCGCAACCATGGGCCGGAGCTTACCGGGCAACGCGCACTGCACCAGTCCCGCCGAGCGAGCGCCGCCAACACCGCCAAGTCCTAGCTTCGGTATCAGCGGCGACGTCGGCTAGGTTCTGCGCATGCGTTCGGCCTACGACGACCTCTCCGCTCACCTGCGCGCCGCGGCCTTGCTCGGTTCCACCGCGGCACTCTTGGCCTGGGACCAGGAGACCTTCATGCCCAAGGGGGCGGGTGACGTGCGCGCCGACCAACTCGCTCTGCTCGCCCAGCTGCAGCACGAACGGGCCACCGACCCGCGCGTCGGCGCCTGGCTTGCCGCATGCGATGCCGACCCGCGCCCGCAACTTGACCTTGACCAGCGCGCCAACGTCGTCGGCTGGCGGCGAGACTTCGATCGCGCCACCAAACTGCCGTCGGCCTTGGTCGCCGAACTGGCGCAGCTCGAAAGCAAAGCCCAGCAGGCTTGGGTGCAAGCGCGCCACAAGAACAGCTTCGCGCGGTTCCAGCCGTGGCTTGAACGCATGGTCGCCCTGCACCAGCAAAAGGCGGACTGTCTGCGCGCGCCTGGCCAATCGCGGTGGGACGCCCTGGCCGACCTCTACGAGCCAGGCATGTGTGCCAAAGACCTACGCAGCTTGTTCGGGCCCTTGCGCCAACGCTTGGTCGCGCTGCGCGAACGCCTCACCGCCGGACGCCTCGTCGACGATTCGTTCTCGCGCGTCGTCATCGCCGAACCGCAGCAGGAAGCGTTCGTGCGCGCCGTGGTGACGGCGATGGGATTTGATTTTTCGTGTGGTCGCATCGACCGCAGTGCGCATCCGTTCTGCACGCGCGTTGGTGCCGACGTGCGCCTGACGACCCGCTTTCACCGCGACCGCGTGCTCGATGCGCTCGGGTCGACGATGCATGAAGGCGGCCACGGCCTCTACGAGCAGGGGCTCGAACCGGCGCACCTCGGCACGCCGCTTGGCGAAGCGGTCTCGCTCGGCATCCACGAGAGCCAGAGTCGTCTGTGGGAAAACCATGTCGGCCGTTCCGCTGCGTTCTGGCAATGGTGTTGGCCGCAGGCGCAACACCATCTGGGCAGTGCATGTGCTGGCCACGACGCCGCCACCGTGTTCGCCGCCGCCAACGTCGTGCGGCCGAGTTTGATTCGTGTGGAAGCGGACGAAGCCACCTACGACCTGCACGTCATGGTGCGCTTCGAACTCGAACAGCAATTGATCGATGGCGAACTCGCGGTCGCCAACTTGCCGAGCGAATGGAACCGCCTCTACCGCGAGTTCCTCGGCATCGAAGTGCCGGACGATCGCAGTGGCTGCTTGCAAGACGTGCATTGGTCGTGCGGTCTGTTCGGCTACTTCCCGACCTACACGCTCGGCAATCTCTACGCCGCGCAGTTTGCCGCCGCCGCCGATCGCGAACTCGGTGGCCTCGGGCCGTTGCTGGCCCGCGGCCAATTCACGACGCTGCGCGAATGGTTGCGGCGCCACATCCATCGCCATGGCCGCCGCCATACCCCAGCGGAGCTGTGCCGCTTGGTGACGGGCTCGCCGCTGTCGCCGGAGCCGTTCCTGCATCACCTCGAAAGCAAGCTAGGCGGTGTCTACGCCGTATCGTCGTCGCGATGAAGTTCTTCGTCTTGCTGGCGGCATTGACCTCAGTAGCACTCGGCCAACACCGCCAATCACTCGCCGGGACTTGGCAACTGCGCGCCGAACTTGCGGACGCCACGTGGCAGCCAGCGCCAGTCCCGTCGGCGTTCGAACACACCCTCGGCACCACCTTCGACGGCCTCGGGCGCTACCGTCGCGCGCTGCCTTTGCCGACGACGAAGTGCCAGCGGGTTCGCCTTGAGTTTGGCGCCGTCGCCACCCACGCGACCGTGTTCTGCAATGGCGCCAAGGTTGGCGAACACCTGGGTGGCTGGACGCCGTTTCGCGTCGACCTCACGACAGCACTACGTTGGGATGGCACCGACGAGATCGAAGTGCTCGTCGACGAGAAGGTCGGCCACAACACCCAAGGTTTCCTGCCGATCATCCAGCCGCACTTTGGTGGCATCTGGCAAGACGTCACGCTGTGCCTTGACGACACCTCGACGATCGATCGCCTGTCGGTGTTCGCGTTCGGTCGTGGCAACGGCGAACTGCGCTACGAAGTGACGACGCTGGCCGCGGGCCCGCTGACGCCGACCTTGCTGGTTGAAGTGCTCGATGGCGACCGCGTACTAGCTAGCGCCCGACACGACGCCGCCACCGCCCAAGCCATCGCGGGCACACTCGCCGTCTCGCTCGCCCGCCTGTGGTCCCCCACGACACCCAACCTGCACACGCTGCGGCTCTGCCTGTTCGCTGGCGAACGCGAGCTAGATCGGGTCGAACGCCGCATCGGCTTTCGCGACCTCGCTGCCGATGGCACGCGCCTGCTCTGGAATGGGCAACCGCTGCAAGTGCGCGGCCTGTTGCACTGGGGCTACTCGCCACCGCACTTGGCGCCACCCTCCGACCCGGCCTTTTGGCGCCCCCAGTTGGCCGCGATGCGCGCCCGCGGCTTCAACCTAATCAAGTGCTGCCTCTGGGTGCCGCCGCCGTGTGTGTTCGACCTCGCCGACGAACTCGGCCTGTTGGTGTGGCAGGAGTATCCGACCTGGCATCCGCAGATGGATCAGGCGCACAAGCAGGAACTGCTCACGGAGTACGCCGAGTTCTTTGTGCACGATCGCAGCCATCCCGCCGTGGCGTTCCGCAGCATCACCTGCGAAACCGGCCACGGTGCCGACCTCGATGTGGTGAAGGCGCTCTACGCCGCCTGCAAGGCCGCCGTTCCCGACACGCTGGTGGTCGATGACAGCTCGTGGATTGGCTGGCAACGCATCAGCGATTTCTGGGACGAGCATCCGTATGGCAACAACTCGTGGTTCCCCGGGCGACTGGCGGACTTTCAGCAACACCTGCGCGATCACGACAAGAAGCCGCTGCTGCTTGGCGAGTGCATTGGGGCCGATACGTGGGTCGACAGTGCGGCGTGGCGGGCGCAACACGGGGAAGCGGCGACGTGGTGGCGCCCCGACTGCTGGTCCGCGCAAGTCGACGCCGAAGCTTGGCTCGCCCAGGAATGCGGCGACGCCGCGTTGCGTTCGTTGCGGCCGCAGTCGCTCGACTTCGCGATGCGCAACCGCCAGTTCCAGATCGAGCAGTTGCGCCTCACGATCCCCGAGGCTGGCTACGTGGTTTCCGTCGCGCGCGATTTCGCCAAGGCCCGCATGGGGCTCGACGACGACCTCGGCCAAGCCAAGTGGCCAGCCAGCGCGTGGGCGTGGCACGGCGACACCATGCTGTGCTTGGACGCCGCATGGCACGCGCGCGCGCGGTCGACGACCTCGCCATCACCGCGCGTTCGCATCGCGCACAGTGGCAACGGTCCGTTGCGCGGCGAGCTGCGGTTGTGGACCGACGAAGGCCATGCCCACGCGACGCCGAGCCCGGTGGCGATGAACGGAGGCGAAGTCAGCGCGCCGTTTCAGATTGCCCTGGATGCCAATACCGGCACCAGCTTGCGACGCGTTCGGGTGCACGCGCAGCTGACGGGGTCACACCCGGCCAAGAACCACTGGGATCTCTGGTTGGTGCCGCCGTGGCAGCAAGTGGCCACGGCGGTCATTCACACCGAGGCGATGACGCCCGCGTTGCTCGACCAACTGGAGAACGGGGCGCGGGTCATCCTGCACGCCAACAACCAGCCCGGCTCGTTGCGCACAGAGTCGCTGTGGTTCTTGCGCGGGGCCCCGTTCGCGCCGCCGCACGCGATTCATCAAGGCATCCCTGCCGACCTGTTGCTTGAACTGAGCAGCTTCGATCTCGAAAGCGGCCGCGTGATGCCGTGGCAGCACCTGCGTGGGCAGATCGATCCGATGCTCGCCTTCTGGGAGACGCACGACATTCCCGAGGTGCGCTTCCATGTGCTCGCCTTCGACTGTCGCGTCGGCAAGGGCCGCCTCGTCGCCACCACGCTGCGGTTGCATGGTCTTGAGCACACGCTCGGCGCCAACCTGCGCCACCGCTTCGAACAGCACCTGCTCACCGGTCCCGCCCCGACGCGCGAGCTGTCGGCCGCGACGATCGCGGCGATGCGCGCCCAACTGACCGAGAAAAAGATCGAGCTGCCGACCTGGCGCTTCCGCACCGACCCTGACCAAGTGGGCAGCACCGCCAACTGGCACGAGCCAAAGACCGACGTCACGACCGCCGATTGGCGCGACCTGCGCGCCGGTTCCCACTGGGAGAACCAAGCCGAAGACCTCAAGCACTTCACCGGCGTCGCCTGGTATCGCTTGGACGTCCCGGTTCCTGCGGATTGGCAGGGCCTGACGGCGCGGGCGGTGTTTGAAGGGGTCGACGACAGCTTCGAACTGTGGCTGAACGGCGAGCCAGCGGGCCGCTTTGGCGATCCGGCAACGAAAACGACGATTTGGCTCGAACGGCAAGTCGCGGAGCTTGGCAGCCGGCTGCGCTGCGGGCAGCTCAATACGCTCGTGCTGCGCGTCGTCGACCACGCTGGCAGCGGCGGTATGTGGAAGCCGGCCTTCCTGACCACGGGGCCCGCGGCGAGCGGTGCCCCCCTGCTGCACTAAGTCTTGCGCACCAGCCCGGCAAGTCCCACAAGGCGCTCTCCCATTCCTCTGCTATCGTTGCCGCCCGCATGAAGGTCTCGAGCATCCAACCGACCCCCAATCCCAACGCGTTCAAGTTCCTCGTCGACCAGCAGCTGGCGAAGGCAGGACAGACGATCGCCTACGCCAAGCCCGACCAAGCCCGCAGCGACGTGTTGGCGCAGGGCATGTTCGCGATCCCCGGGGTCGACACGCTGTTCTTCTGCGAGAACTTCGTGACGGTCAGCATGACCCCGCAAGCCGATTGGCGCACGATCGCCGAGCAGGTGACGAGGCTGCTGGAGAGCCACATTGCAGACCATGCGCCGGATCTCGCCGAGCCTCATCAAAGCCCCGACGATCCACTCGCGACCCTGCCCAAAGGCGGCGATCCCGAAGTGATGGCGCGCATCAACACCCTGCTCGACGACCGCGTGCGGCCGGCCCTCGCTGGCGACGGCGGCGGTCTGCAAGTAATCGGCCTCGAGGGCAAGACCTTGTCCATCCGATACCAGGGCGCCTGCGGCAGCTGCCCCAGTTCGACTGCCGGCACGTTGATGGCGATCCAGCGGCTCTTGCAGAGCGAGATCGACGAAGAACTCGTCGTCACGATGTCCTGAACAGGTTGTCCTGAACGCAGCGTGTCTCGAACCTAGTGTGTCTTGAACGAAGCTCGCTGCCCAAGGTGTGGATGGAAAGGGGAGCCGGTGCATGTGCACGGGCACGGGCAATGCACGCACTGTGGCAACAACATCGAGCCTTGCTGCAGCGGTGCTAGCGCGCAGGGCGAAGCGTCAGCGACGACGGGCATTGCCACTGGGTTGGACCCGCAGCTGTTCCCACGCTTGTTCGAGCAACTCGGCGGACGCGCGT
>CANEYR010000053.1 GCA_947444055.1 Planctomycetota bacterium | reverse complement strand
CGCCGAGACAGCGATCCGCAGACGTTGAGACTGGTGGGGCTCGTGCGCGACGGCAGCAACACTCGTCGTCAGCGAGCGGGACTCGTGACGACCCGCGTCGTCGACTGCGGGTCTAGAAGAACCGCATCGGCAGGGCAGGGAGGTAGTGCTTGGGAACGCGACTCCGTTCTCTTCCAGTGCATGTCTCTGCCAGAAGCAACAGACGAAGTGCGCGAGGTGTCTCCGCACGCAGGGGCAGGCTTCCGCCCCGGCGCTACGCCGCACGGGGGATGCACACGGCCAGCCTGCACGTCGCGGGATTGGCGGCGGCGGCGGTGCAAGGGCGTGCTCTGCTGGGCGAGCGGGCCGGGCAGGCTGACGCGCGAGTCGGTCGCCATGGGCGGCATGAGCCGTCCGTGAAGGGCCCGCTGTGCGCGGAGGTGGAAGGGTTCTCGCTGCACGCGGGCGCGTGGGTGGCTGCGCGCGATCGGGAGGGGCTGGCGCGCGGGTGCGGCAGGATGGCGCGGATGGGTTCCGGGTGGTCCGGGACCGCTGCTTGAACTTCCTGCACGCTCACGTTGCTGCTGATCCGCGGTACGTTCCCCCTCCACCAATGTGCCAGGACACGAGTGTCAATGCGGCGTGCTGAACCGATCGAGTGGGAGCTGGCCCAGCCCATCCGCCTTGGCCTGCTCGCACCATGACCTCAGGCGGTCGACGCCGATGCGCTTGGCCACTTTCTTACCGACCCAGTAGAGCATTTGATGGCTGCGTAGGTCGAGCGAACGTTCGGTGCCGCGTTCGACTTCGAGCATTCGCTGGACGTCTCGTTCCACGTGTTTTCCGAGGCTGCCAAGCAACGCGTCGCGAACCGCGCCTTGCTCGCGGTGGAGCTGGCCGGCAACCAGCTCGGCCATGCCTTCTTCCACCGCGATCGGCAGGTGGTCCCACGCCCAGTCGGCGTGCCAGTGCACCAGCTCGTGGGCGAGCAGGTAGCTGCGGGCGAGTTCCGGCTCCGTGCGAATCGCGATGTGGCTCCTTACCCAAACGTCGTGCGAGCCGGACTCGAACACGCACGTGGCTTCGGCGGGCTGACGCGGGTGTGGAGGCACGACCACGATCCGCAGCGGCGCAGCCTGTCGTGGACGGACCAGCGCCTTCACGAGCGGGTCGAGCTTCTCTGCGAGCCTGGCAACCTGTTCGACATCGGCCTGGGTATGGCCCCGAACGATGCCGACCGCACACGCCAGTTCGATGGGTGCCTCGTCGAACTCGTTCGAGACGCAGCCGGCGCCGGCTAGCAGAGCGAGGAGCACGATCCCCACGGTTGGGTGGCGCGATGCTGGCATGGTCGGTGGGCGACGGCGTGTAGGAGGGATGAGAATGCCGGCCTCCTGGCGAGGTGCCTTTCGGTCCCCATCTACAATGAACTCTATGGGCTCAACGGAGGCCAGCCGTGACCAAGGCTACCGTGGCGACGACAAGTGTGGCGAGCGGAACCCTGACGACCTGCCGTGGGTCGGCGGCACGTTCCGCGCCACGGGCACCGGCCTGCCGACGAACGCGCTGGTGTTCGCGGTCACGAGCCTGTCGCCGATGGCGCCAGCACTTCCCCTGTCCATCGTGTTCTCGCAGGCTGGTCCCGGTTGCGACCTGTTCGTCGCTCCAGACATCCTCGACGTGCTGGTCACCACCACCGGAACGGCGCAGTCGCAGCTGTTCCTGGCCAACGTGCCATCGTTGGCCGGTGTCATCTTCTACCACCAGATGGTCCCGATCGAACTCGACGCCCTGGGCGCGTGGGTCGCGGTCAGCGCGACGAATGCGCTGCAGCTGACAGTCGGTGTGTTCTGAGTCGAGAAGCATCTGCCGGTCGTCGGCGGCCGAGTCCATCGTCGGAGCAGTTCACCAGAGCGAGAGTGTCGTGCCACAGGGCCAAGTGCGCGCTGGTTGCGCGTGTTGCTGCACCTGGCCGAGCAGCGTGCGTTGTGCGGGGCGAGCGAAGAGAAACGCCAGCCGTCCCAACAAGCCGTCGAAGGATCGCCCGGCAGCGCCTGCATCTAGCGGCACGCCGAGCCATTGCCTGACTGCCGTGCGGGCGAAGCGACGTTGGAAGTGCATCGGATCGAAGCCGTACCAGGATGCTGGCAGGGTGTGGAACGACGCGCCGTAACGTTGCGCCAACGGTTCGAGGCCCGCTTGGAGCAGTTCGGCCGCAGCGAGCACCTGTGGCAGCGTGAGGCGGCAACTCGGCACGAGCACCGAACGTACCAGCGTGAAGCGCCACGCGGGCAACGTCGCCAGCGTCGCCATGGGCAGACCGACGACGGCGATCCGTTGGGCATGCCGGCGCAGGCGTTTGAGGGCGTGCTCGACCCAGGCCAGGATGCGCGGCACTTCGATGCCGTAGAGCACGTCGTTGCCGACGTCCATGACCAGTGCAGTCGTCGGTCGCGGCGCCAGACCTTCGAGCCCACGCCAGATGCCGCAACCATCGATGCCCGCTAGACCGCGCCCGAGCAGGCGACTGCTGATGCCGAATGAACGGCCGCGGCCGAGTGCAGCATGCACTTCGACGGGACCGTTCGCGTGGCTGCGCGCCGCGTCGAGCAGGGCGAGAGCATTGCGCGCCAGGTTGCTCGCGCCGAGCGCAATCAGGCGCGTTGCCGGTGGGTTGCAGGGGGAGGCCATTTGAGGGCCAGGATGGCAGTGGATCGGTGGATGGGCGGATCGCGTATGCGCTGAAGAAGCGGTGGAAGGACGTGCGGTGACCTCAAGCGGGTCGCGGCGGGGTCACCGACCCGCGCTGGCGCGGACCTTGCGGACGTGATCCTCGGCCTCACGGGCCAGCACGCGCAGTTCGTCGGGAAGGATCGACTCGACGCGGGGCGTCAGCTCGACGACAGCGAAGTAGTCTCGGGCGTGCACCGCGAGCAACCAGGCTCGGTAGTCGACCAGCGCCAAGTCGGCGATCGGCAGGCGCAGATCGCCGGCATTTGCCGTGTCGGTGATCGTCGCGAGGGCCTTGCGCGCCTGCTGCACGTGGGCGGTGCGCAGAGTCGGATCGGTGTCCGTCGGCAGCTCGAGCACCGCGGCGGCGTAGTCGAGGGCAATGCGCACGCGCAGCGGCGCCAGCTGACAGGCCCGGGCGAAGCGTTCGAGCCCAGGCAGCACGTGCGGGGCCCCGGCTGCACACTGCGAACGGGCCACCCAACCTTCGGCGATTGCCTGCGCCGGTCGGTGCCGCAGCGTCGCCGACCGTTCCTGCCAGCGTTGCACGAACTGCGCATGCGCCGCCGGATCGCCGGGCCGATCCTGCGTGTCGGTCGTCGGCAGGTGCCACGCCGCCACTTCGACCATCGCCGCGACGATCAGGTCGCGGCCGATGGGATCCCACACGGCGGCGCGCTCCAGGAGCTCGAGGCCGGCCAGGGCGGCTGCCGCGAGCGCCGGATCACTTTTGCCGTCGAACTCGTGCAGGAACCGCTGCACCTCGCCGTTGTCGGCCGCGGCCGCGCGCCAGGTCTCGACCAATTCCGCACGTTCGGCGTCGCCAAGGTGCGGCGCCGCGAGCGCCTGCATGTACCGGTAGTACGTCGTCGATGGCGAACGGTCGTCCGGGCAGCGGGACAACGACCGGCCGGCTCCCGCGACATCGCCGAGTTGCAACTGCACGTGCGCGAGCCAACGCCACACCGGCGCCGGCGCGTCGTCGGTCGCGAGACCGCGCAGCAGGCCGCGGGCGCGGGGTAGATCACCGGCATCGGCCCAGGTGACGGCTTCGAGGAAGCGGGCGTGGCGCGACATCGCGGTGGCGCCGAGGGTCGCGCGCACGGTTTCGGGAGGATGCGCGGACAGGCGCTGGGCCAGAGCAACGACCAGGGGTTCGTACTCGGAAGCGAGCGGCGCTGGTTCTCCCGAGAACTTCGGCAGCACCCATGGCGGTGGCGTGGCGTCCAGCCAGGCTTCGAGCGCGCCCATCGTCGTGGCCACGGCGAGCGGGCGGGCGCCAGCGGCGCGCTGTTGCCGTTGCAGTTCGGTGCGCGCGGCGGCGGTGCCGTCGACGTGGCCGATCGCCAACACCAGGGCCAACGCCGCGCCGCGACCATCGTCGCCCACCAGGCCGCGCACTTCGTCGAGCACGGCTGGCGTCACGTTGCTCGACCGATCCGTCACCAGCATCAGGGCTTGGTCGAAGCCGACTTCGGCGCGAGCGTTTGCTGCCGCGGCGGCGATCGCGGCGTCGTTCGGGCGGGCCTGGACCAGCAGCTGCAGGGCAGAGTGGGCGCGTTCGAAACGACCGGCCGCGAAGTCCGCCTGCGCCGATTCGAAGCGGCGCGCGACGTCGATGCGAGTGCCCACCACAGTGATCCAAGCGACGACGGCAAACACGACGGCGACGAGGCCGAGCCCCGCCACGGCGGTGGTGGTGCGAGGATGGCGCTGCGCGCGCCGCAGCAGACGCAACCAGACCGGCATGCGGCGCGATCGCACCGGCTGACCGGCGAGGTAGCGGTCGAGGTCCTCGGCCATCGCCGCCGCCGACGGAAACCGCCGGCCGGGTTCCTTCGCCAGAGCTCGTAGCACGATCGTTTCCAGGTCGTGGTGGCGGCCGCGCAGGCGCAGCGGCGGCGGGTCACGCGTCAGGATCGAGCGCACTAGTGCGGTCGGCGAGTCCTCGGCGAACACCGGGCGGTCGACCAGCAGTTCGTACAACGTGGCGCCGAGGCCGTAGACATCCACGCGCGGATCGGCGATCGGCGCCTGCGCGTCGAGCCGTTCCGGTGCCATGTACCGCAGCGTGCCGGCGACCTTGCCTTCCTGCGTCAGCGTCGGATCCGACTGGCCGCGCGCGAGGCCGAAGTCGACCAGGACCGGCGTCTCGCCGTCGAGCAACACGTTCGCCGGCTTCACATCGCGGTGCACGATGCCCTGCAGGTGAGCGGCGTCGAGCGCTCGCGCCAGCGCGGCCCCGAGCCGCGCGACTCGCTCGGGCGCTTGCGGCCGTGGCAGCGCGTCGAGACTCGGCCCCGACAGGAACTTCATCGCCAAGAACGGCACGCCATCGACGTCACCGACCGCGTAGACCGGCACGATGTTGGGATGGTCGAGCAGCGCCGTCAGTTCGGCCTCGCGCTGCAGCCGCAGCCGCACCACTGGGCCTTCCACCGCCGCGCGGTCGAGCAGCTTGATCGCGACCATGCGGCCGAGCGATCGTTGCCGCGCGAGCCAAACCACCCCCATGCCCCCGCGACCAAGCGGGCGCACGAGTTCGAAGTCGCCGAACTGGCGTTGGGCGACTGCGGGTGGCGCATCGGCGAACCCGTCGAGCACTTCCGCGCCGCGGCCGAGCACTTCATGCACCCGTTCGGCCAGCGCGCTGTCGCCGTCGCACGCGGCAAGCAGTGTCAGCGATTCGCCGTTCCCGCGGGCCAGCAGATAACGCTCGAGCGCCACCTGCACGCGATCCCACAACGCGTCGTCAGGATCGGGCGCCATCGTCCGCCTGGCGCGCCATCGCCACGAGCAATGCGGCCCGGGCGCGAGCCAGCAGCACGCGGCAGGCGCCTTCGCTGCGGTCGAGCCGCTGCGCGACCTCGGCGTGGCTGTAGCCGCGCAGGGCCACCAACTGCAGCACCTGCCGCTGTTCGAACGGCAGCTTGCGAAGGGCACGAGCCACGCGCGCCAACGCCTCGCGGTCGATCGCGATCTGGCCCGGCGAAGGCGTGTTCGCCGTCACCGACGCCAGCAGCGTTTCGCCGTCGCCGACATCGCGATCGATCGCGCGCTTGTCAGCGAGCAGGCGCCGGCGGCGGTCGATGCTGTTGCGTTCCATGATGCGCATCGTCCAGCCGACGAAGTCCGATTCGTTCTGGCCGACGAATTGCGGGAACGAACGCACCGCGTCGGCCAGCGCCGATTGCACGAGGTCCGACGTGCGGCAGCGCTGTCGCAGCATCGCACCCATCAGCCCCGGCGCGGCGCGGCGTAGGATCGGCATCGCGCGTTCCACCATGCGGTCGAGGCCATCGGTCAGCGACGCGGTCGGATCCATGTTCACAGCACCTTGACGACCTTGCGTTCGCCGACCGGAATCGTCTGCCACGGGCCGAAGCCGCTGGCCGGCGGCAGCAGCGCATAGCGATACGCGGCGATCTCGTATTGCCCGAGCGGTGTCCCGGAACCGCTGACTGCAACGGTCGGGATCGGCACCGACACGGTGCCAAAGCCGTTCCAATGGGCGGTCGACTCCAGCCGGTGGCCGTTGATCACGTGGATCAACGCGAGCTGTACGTTCGGCGCGAACCCGGCCATTGGCAGATTCCAGACGCCGCCCGGCAAGCCCGCCGGCAGCAAAGTCGGTTGGATCGCGCCGGGGGCATGGAAGTGCGGCCCGCCGCTGCCCACGCCCGAGCCGACGAACTGCACGGTGATCTGGGTGGGCGGAGCAACCGCGAGCCGCGGGGGAACGTTCGGGTAGCCGTTCAAGGCAGCCGGCAGGCCGGTGCCGGGCGGCGGCACCGTGCGTGGATCGATGCGCCCGCCGCGCAGACCGAACAGCGTCAGCGACAGCGTCGGTCGCGCGAACAGCAGTTTGGTCCAGGCAGCGCTCTCGAAGAACTGGGTCGACGTCATCCCGGCCATCGCCGGGTGGTTCGCCAGTCGTTTCCACGCCGTCGCCTGGAGCACGGCGTCGAGGTTGAACATCGGCAGTGGCGACGCCGGGTCGAGGCCCCAATTCGGCCATAGATTGCTGCCCAGCGTCTGCACCAGGTGCACGCCAGGGTGGCCCGACAGGAAGAGCGGGTCGCCCACCAGGATGCCGGCCGTCGGGATCGGGCCGATGGCCTGCTGGAGCACTGCGAAGTCGACCGGGTGAGCAAGGACGGGCTTCGCCAGCAGCGCGGAACCCGCCGCCGTCGAGAGGCCGCCGAGCATGTCGGCGACGGTTGTCGGCGTCGTAGCCGTCGCGAACTCGTGCTCCCAGCCACCGGCCGGGATGCCGGCGAAGAAGGCCGGGGCGACCACGCGCAGGTCCGCAACCGGGATGCACCACGTGCCCGCCGCCAGCCACGTGCTCCGCACCTGCAGCGAGGCGAATGCACCGAAGCCGACGGTCTGCTGCATCTCGTGGCTGCCTTCGTTAATGCTCGCGGTCAGCTTCAGAGCGGGCAGATCCTGGGCGGTCAGGGATTGGCAGCCGATGGCCAGGAGCGTCAACCGGGCGACGAGAACGGGCAACGAGAGGGGGCGAAACATGGGTGTCGATACCTGCGGCGCAGAGACCGCGCGGATGTTACCGAAAAAATCCGGACGGCGGCGCTCGCCTGGCGACCGACTCGATTCGGACGATCTGCACGTAACGAGAACGGGATCTCCGCGCACCCGGTTGCGCCGCGCGATCCGTCGCGTCGGCCCGGCGGCGAAGTCCGTCGCCGGACTCCTTCCAGGCTCGTCCCTGTTCTCATGATCCAACGACTTCGTTCGACCGCGTTCCTGTTCTCCGCTGCCTTCACCGGAGCCGTTGCCACGGCCCAGATCGTCATCGTGCCTAGCGGTCCGGCCAATCCGGCCACGCCGCAACCGATCGTTACCTACAGCTCGGACGTACTGCACTACGGCGCCCCGTCCGGCATGCTGCTGAACCCGCGGTCGCGGGTCCAGGTGTTCGGCTTCCCGCGCCCCGGGGTCACCATCGAACTGCAGGTGGTAGGTGCCCGCCCGAACGTCGCCGCGACGTTTGTCGTGAGCAACGGCTGGGCCGATCAGCAGGTGCCGGGGTACGGGCACGTGCTGGTCGACACCACCGGCGCCACGACCCTCACCGCGACGACTGATGCGAACGGTCGCGCCACCGTCCCGCTCACCTTGCCCGCATCGACTCCGGTTGGTGACGACTGGTTCGTGCAGTGCAACACCATCAACGCGAGCGGTTGGCCGACTTGGGAGCTGTCGAGCGCGGCCGCGTTCGAGGTCGGCAGCTCGACCAAAGCGATCGGCATGACGTCGAACCTGGCCGGCACGATCAGCGTGCACGGCCTCGGGGCTACAGTGACCTCGCCGAACGTGTCGGGCCTGTTGTCGCGCGAATGGAACCCACGCAACGGTGGCGTCAGCGGCTTGGTCGCGGTGCACACGGTGACCGACACCGTGCAAGTGAACGGCATCACGGTCCAGGACCTGCACGTGCATCCCGGCGTGAACGAGCTCGGCATCGGCTGGACCAGCGGAACGTTCATGTCCGTGCCGGCGGCGACGCCGGACCAGTTCTTCGTCGGCTTCTCCGTCGGTGGCGTCGAGTTCGGGCCCTATGCCGTGCCGGGCACGCTTGGCGTGTCGCTCGGCGACGTCGCGGTGCACCTCGGTCCGATCCCGGCGCTCGACAACAACCCACTCGCCGGCGCCAGCCTGCAGCTCGACCTCGACGAGACCTACGTGGGCACCGAGTACTTCCAGCACTTCGATTCGCTCGGCTTGCCGTTGACTTACGCCGCCGGCTTCGCTGTCACCGGGTCACAGGTCGAGGCCAACTTCGCGGCCTTCGCGGCGGTTCTGCAGAACGCCTTGGCGGCGCACGTCGGCAACCAAGCGTGCTTCGCGATGGCGGTGCCGGACTACGCGCAGTTCCTGGCCCGTGAGGCAGCCGTGTTGATGGAAATCACCGGTGGACTCGCTTCGACCAACATCGAAGTGCACATGCTGATGTCGACGCAGATGATGTCCGGGGACGAAGGCATGCTGGCCCTCCTGTTCAGCAAGTTGTGTGCTTTGCTCGACATCGCCGAGGATTTGAAGGGCCTCAAGGAAGTGTTCGATGCGGAATGCGGCGATCTGGCCAAGCAGATGAAGAAGCAGCTCGATGCCGGCAAGAACAAGGACGCCGCCAAGACGGCCGGCAAGATCCTCGACAAGATCGCGAGCAAGAAGTTCGCCAAGAAGCTGACCGACAAGCTCGGTGGCAAGATCGCCAAGAAGATCCTGAAGAAGATCGCCGCCGGGTGCGTGCCCCTGCTGGGCTGGGCGCTCCTGTTGGGTGGCCTGATTTGGACGTTGATCGAGCAGTTGCTCGAGTGATGAGCCGTCGTTCGCCGCTCGGCTACGGGCCCAACGCCGGGATCGACTCGGGCAGCACTTCGATGCCCACCGCGCGCAACCGTTCGCGCCCGGCGACTGTGCGCACGGTGCCCTCGACGACGCTGCGTCGCTGAGTCGGCGCGAACTACAGCTTGTCGCCGCTCGCCTTCGCCGGCAACGCCGCACGCGCCGGCGGAACCGCCGCACCCGCGACCAGCAGCGGCACCGAGTAGACCGAAGTGCGCGCGGAGACGAACAGCGTCGTGAACGCTTCGCCGCCGAACGCGCAGTTCGACGGCTGCTCCGGCAATGCGATCGTCGCCAACTTCTCGCCGGCCTTGCTATAGATGCGCACCCCGTCGTTTGCCGTCGTGTACAGGTTGCCCTGCGCATCGCAGCGGATGCCGTCGGCGCCGCCGTCGAGCCAGAACGAAGCAGCGCCGAGCGTGCCATCGGCCTGCACCGGGAACGCGCCGATGCGCTTCTTCGCCCCGCTGTCGGCGACGTAGAGCCGCTGGTGGTCGGGCGAAAAGCACAGCCCGTTCGGCTGGTCGAAGTCCTTCTGCACGACCGTGGTCACCTTCGTCGCCGGGTCGAAGCGGTAGACGAAGCGGCCCGGCTGCTCCGCCTTGCGCTTGCCCAGGCCGTACGCCGGATCGGTGAACCAGGTCGTGCCGTCGTTGCGTACCGCGCAGTCGTTCGGCGAGTTCAGCGGTTTGCCTTCGTGCTCGCTGACCAGCACGGTGACCTTGCCGTCCGCTTCGTGCCGCACGAGGTTGTGGGCGCCGTGCTGGCACGAGATCACGTTGCCGTCGAGATCCAGCGTGTTGCCGTTCGCGCCTTCACTGGCCTTCCATTCCTTGCAGCCGTCCTTCGCGGTCCACACCAGCCACTGGTTCTTCGGGATGTCGGTGAACAGCAGCTGCTGCGTCTTCGGCAGCCACAGCGTTCCCTCGGTGAACGCGCGGCCTTCGACGATGCGCTCGACCTTGGCGTCGGCGGCGACGAGGGCCTTACCGGCATCGGTGTGGAGGGTGATCTGCGCGGTGGCGAGCGCGGTGAACGACAACGAGGCCAGCAGGGTACGCATGCCGCGAGCATGGCACCGCGGCGGCGTCGATGCCAATCGACGAAGGCGTTCATCGTCTTGGCGAGCCACTCACGTCGCTCGTCGTCGTTGGTGCTGACCAAGGCAGTGCTGCCTTGCATCGCTACTGGATCGTGACCAACTGTGCATCGCTGTAGGTTGCGTTGCCGCCTGTCGTTCCCCGACTAACCGCCTGGATCCACAGCGTGTAGCCGGCCAAGCCCGGCGGAATCGTGATGTTGACCGGCAAGCCGTTGAGGCTGGAGACCTGAACCACCATGCGCATGTGGCTGCTATTGAGCCACAGCTCGGGTGGCGTGCCGCCGCTCGGCGTCGTGCCGGTCGGCTGCAACTCTACCGCACCGCTTGGTTGCAGAATTCAAGCAACTCAGGAGCGCTGAAGACGCGGTGGAAGCACGGCACGACGCACGTGGTGATGACGAAGGAGGTGCTGATAGAGCGGCTGTGCGCATTGGTGCCAAAGCATGAGGAGGAGGAAGGGGAAGGCGTCGGCGGCTGCAACCACGGAACGGGC
Organism: Planctomycetota bacterium; assembly: GCA_947444055.1. Classification (GTDB taxonomy): domain Bacteria; phylum Planctomycetota; class UBA1135; order UBA1135; family UBA2386; genus UBA2386. The sequence goes on along the minus strand of CANEYR010000053.1, from coordinate 19,201 downwards.
GGCGGTGGGGCGGGTGGTGCGGCGCCGACCGCGGCGGTGAACGGCGAGGCCGCGACGTTCCGTCGCCGGCAACTGCTGCGGCGGCTACGCGAGCGGCTGCGGGTTCCGCATGGCGGCGGCAGTAGGGACTGCTATACCGGACGATTATTGCGGTTATCGTCCGCTATAGCCGATACTCCGCGCATGGCTGGCAAGACCATCCCGATACCCGCGGTGCGCGCGCTGCAGAAGCTCGGCCGCGACCTCGCGCTCGCGCGCCGCAAGCGACGCCTGTCGACAGCCGACATGGCCGCCCGCCTGTTCGTCAGCCGCGACACTCTGTGGCGCCTCGAACGCGGCGACCCGACCGTGGCGATCGGCACGCTCGCGACAGCGGCATTCATCCTGCAGTGCCATGAGCGGCTGGCCGACCTAGCGGCACCGGCGACCGACCTGGTCGGCCTGCAGCAGGAGGAGGCGCGGCTGCCCCAACGCATCCGGCGCATTCCGCGGAGAGCCTGATGGCGATCGAAGTGCACATCGATGTCGCCGGCGCGCCGATACGCGTCGGCACACTGCATCCGGCGAGTCGCGGGCCAGCCGTGGCGTTCGAGTACGACCGCTCCTGGTTCGACCGCGATGGGGCGTTCGCGATCGATCCGACCGCGCTGCCGCTGCAGCCCGGAGCCCAGCATGGTGCCGTGCTGTTCGGCGCTCTGCAGGACTGCGGCCCCGACCGCTGGGGCCGCGTGCTGATCGAACGTGCCGTGCGCAAGAAGGTGCTCGAGCAGCGGCCGTTCCGCGACATCGATTACGTGCTGGCTCTCGACGACGCGTCGCGCCTCGGTGCGCTGCGGTTCCGCAACCCCGATGGCCCGTTCCTCGCCAACACGACCGGGCGATTGCCACCGGTCATCCGACTGGCCGCGCTGCTGCGCGCCACCGACGCAATCCATCGCGACACCGAGACGGCCGCCGACCTGCGCTTCCTGCTCGGGGAAGGCTCGCCACTCGGTGGTGCGCGCCCGAAGTCTGCCATCGTGTTGCCCGACGGCGCGCTGGCGATCGCCAAGTTCCGCAAGCCCGACGACACGCGCGACATCGCCGCCGGCGAGATCCTCGCCTTGTCGATCGCGACCGCTGCCGGCATCCGCACCGCGGCGCACCAGCTTGTTCGGGTTGGCAGGAGCAATGCCGCGCTGATCACGCGATTCGATCGGCAGGGCAGCAAGCGGATCCCGTTCCTGTCCGCGGCGAGCCTCGTCGGCGCTTCGGAACGCGATGCCGGCTCCTATGTCGCGATCGCCGAGGCGATCCGCCAGTTCGGCGACGACGTGCGCAGCGACCTGAAGGAATTGTGGCGGCGTATGGTGTTCTCGCTGCTCGTCAGCAACTGCGACGACCATCTGCGCAACCATGGCTTCCTGATGCATGCGCCCGGCCACTGGAGCTTGTCGCCTGCGTACGACGTGAACCCGGTCCCCGAAGTGGAACGTGGTCACGGCCATCAAACACCGCTGAGCGAGGGCTCGGACGACTTCTCGCTTGAGCACGCCCTCACGCTCGCCGAGTCCTTTGGCCTCGGCGCCACCAACGCCAAGACCATCCTGCGCGAAGTGGCGGCGGCGGTGGGCAAGTGGCAGCAGATCGGCAAGCGGCTGCGACTGGCCGCCGCGACGTTGGCGAGCTACGCGAGCGCGTTCCACAATCCGTGCCGCGACGAAGTGAAGCGCCTGCTGCGCAGTTGATGCGCTCCGGCCGCGCGCGCCAGCACCTCGCCGAAGGCGGCTGCGAAGGGGCTCAGACAGGCGGGAGCGACCGGCTGGACGAGGGCGCGCGGTTGCGGCAGGATGCCGGAACGGGTTGCGGGTGGTCAGGGACTGCTTGAACTTCCCATTCCCTCAGGAACACTGAACGACCACTCGACCGCAGCTACCACCTCGTCATGCATGACGAGGTGCGTTCTACCCTGGCCTGCCCGTAAACGGAGAAGACAGCCCACCATGCAGATTTCCGACCAGCCGGCGCGCGTGCATGCGGACGTGTTGATCCGCGAATACTCACCAGCGGGCGGGCTGGCCGAGAGCGAAGTGACGATCGCGCTGGTGAACTGGCGCAAGGCATGACCGGTCCGGCCGATTCTGGTCCGGGAGCGTTGCGCCGCAGGCTGCAATGTCTGCCAGCGGCGCAGCGCCGCCTGGCACTGCTGCACGAGCTGGCGAGTCGCGTGGCGCGCTTCCTGTCGCTGCCCGCGGCTGACGCCGTGCAGCCGTCGAGTTCTTGGCGCGAGCTGGGTTTCGACTCGCTCCAGGCCGTCGATTTCCGCAGCGAGCTCGCGGCGCAGTTGGCGCTGCCTTTGCGTTCGACGCTGCTGTTCGAACATCCCGACCTCGACCGCCTCGTCACCCACTTGCTGGCGGTGTTGCAGCTCGACGGCGCACCAGGCTCGACAGCACCGAAGCCGGTGACGGCGATCCCTGCAGGTCAGGAGGTCGTGCTGTGCGTCGGCGACTCCGGCACGTACGGCATTGGCAGTTCGAACCCGGCGACGCACTCCTATCCGGCGGCCTTGCAGATCCTGCTGCGGGAGCGCACGAAGCGCGATTGGACCGTCGTCAACTCCGCCTTGCCTGGCCACAATTCGCGCGACGTCCTCGATCTCCTGCCTTCACAGCTCGCCGAATTCCTCCCGCGCGTGGTCTGCGTGACGGTGGGCGCGAACGACTTGCGGTCATGCCCCGAATTGCTCCCCGAAGGATCGACTGCTCACACCATCGACCACAGGGAATCACACGTCCCTCGGCACATGCCCGGCCTGTCCGCAGCGCTTCGTGGCAAGCCGGGCGATCGGGAGCCGGGCGCCGCCGCGGTACCCATGGCGCGCGGCCCCGAATGGGCGCCGCGGCACCTGCTCTTCCGGTCGGCCTATGACAATCAGCCGGTGAAGTGGCAGGCGACGCCCGAGTCGCAGGCCCACAAGGAGGAAGGTTGGCGGCGCGACGAAGCCAACGACGTGCGCGGAGCACTCGCGGAGTTCGAGCTCGCGTTCGCCGCCGTCGCCGACGACGCCCAGACCCGGCAAATGCTGGTCTTTCTGTACCTCAAGAACGGGCGAAGCGAAGCGGCGGCGCCGCACCTGCAGTGGCTCATCGACAGCTGGGCGCGGGATCAGGATTTCGCAACTGGTAGCCGTCTCGCCATGGCGTTCGAACAGTGCGGTCGTTCGCAGGACGCGCACGAAGTCGCTGTGAAGGTCCTCGCCAGGGATCCGGAAGACGGTCTGACGTGGCGTTGCCGCGCTGAGTCCGAGTTGCACCTCGGCCGCTACGAGGAAGCCAGCCAGTCGATTGCCGAAGCGATTCGCCTCTTGCCCGACAGGTGGTCGTACTTTTGGCGACACATGATCCACTTCGGCTTGGGCAACGTCGATGCTGCCATCCAGACGATCTACGACGCCTACGTCGTGTTCAACGACGCCAAGGTCGCGGCCGACGACTTGCGCGCCCTGGCGGCCTCCGTCGCCGGTTCACGGCTCCGGTCCGTTCTCGCGGTGTCTCCCTGTGAGCCCGATGTGCAAGCGCGACTCGCACAGATCGTCGAGGACGTCCTGGCGTCGACGGATGGTGCCGCCGCGGCGAACGTGCTGTCGGCGCACCTGCGCCGGATCGCGACCCTGGCGAGGAACGCTGGCGCCACTCCGGTGTTCGTGTCGTACCACTTCAAGCAGATGTCGGAGGACGTTATGCGGACGGTTGCGTCCGAGCTCGAAGTTGCGTTCGTCGACATGAGTCAGCTCTTCGAGCAGCAGGTTGCGCCACGGCGGCGGGCGGAAATGCAAGCTCCGGACGGCCACTGCAACGACGAGGGCTATCGCCTGATGGCAGCGATCGTCGCCGATGGTTTGCAGGACATCGTTGCCGCGGCGAGCAGTTCGAGCACCCACTCGGGTGCGGCAGCTTCCTCGGCGTAGTCGAGCCGCCGCGGGACGTCGCTGGACTCGCCCGGCAATGCCGTGTGCATCGCCTGGGGGATCTGCTGCGCAGGCACCAGGAACGGCACCAGCGACCGCACGCGGACCGTGGTCTCTTCCCCTTGCTGCGCGAACGTCGCCGATGCCGCGGTGCCTGCCGTCTGCGACGACGATTCGTGTCGAGGCTCGGGGGCCGCGCGCGCGTTCACGCCGCGAGTCACGGCGGTGCGGTTCCGTCCCGACGATCGCCGGCAGGTGAGAGAACGCAAGGAGCGGGCAACCGTCGTCGGAGCGGCTCTGCCGCGGTGTATCGCGGCGCATGTGGACGCGAGCGATGCTGCCGCCAGCGAGGCTGTTCGCGCCCTGGCCCGCGACGTCGACGAACTCGTGCTGGCGACCGCTCACGCCGCTGGTGTGCCAACGGCGCGGTTGCTGGCGTGGGATCACGTCGACGTGGTGGACGAAGCCGGCGACAAGGCCGTGCGGTTCGCATTCGACGCCGTGCTCGATCTGCTCACCGTACCGGCGCGGCCCCAACAGCCCGGATGGCGTTACTTCGCGACGCCGACGCGGCGCACTTGTGTCTCTATCGCTGGCGACGGTTTTGTCGTCGTCGAGTGGACGCGGCCCGCCGCGGCCCCGGCGCCGATCGATAGCTTGCGTGTGCTGCTGCTCGACAAGCCGCGATGCGCGCCAGGCGGGACGCACCTCGCGGCCGATACCGTCGGCTACCGCTGGTCCGAGAACTTCCTCTGCGCGCTGTTCTCGCCGCAGGCGCTCAACGGTGCCGACAATGCGGCACGCTCCCTGGCGATCGGTGCACTGCTGTTGCTATGCGTGTGCCTGGGCGTCGTCTTCTTTCTGATCTCGCGCAGCACGACCTCGCGGTTGCACCGCAGCGCGATCGAGATCGGCGGCATCGGCACCGCCGTCTACTCGATGTTTGTGGTGACGCCGATGCACGATCTTGTCGTCAGCATCGGGTTCGTCTTCGGCCTGGTCGCGTTGGTGGCGGTCGGGCACCTGATGTGGCGCGAGCGACGTCGGGGCTTGCTGCTGTGGGGTGTGGCGGTCCTTGTGCTGAAGGTGGCCAGCGCCGTGAGCTACTACGGCAACGTGGCCTACGACTGGCTGCCGGTGTTGCAGAAGGTGGGCATCGTCGTGGGGTTGAGCTGGGTGCTCGCCGTCTACTACCGTTGCGGAGTGGGTAACACTCGGGGCTGACCGCGTTCGTACAGCAGGTGGTCTGCGGCTCCGCCTCGGTAACTGATCGGCGCAGGTTGGCGCGGTAGTGTTCGCGCAACCATGTCGCCACGCGACCTCGTCGCTCCGTTCCTCGAAACCCGCCTCGGCTGGCCACGCGTCGATTGGGCTCGCGCCGCCGTGGCGACCGGTGCCGACGGCTCGATTCCGCTGGCAACGTGGAACGATCTCGTCGTCGGCTGGATCGAGCACGTGGTCGACGCCAAAGGCCAAGGTGGACGCTGGTCGCGCGGCGCGAACTTCCATCTCGTGGAGTTGCCAGGCGACGAACGGGCACACCACGCGCTGCGATGGGCGCAAGAGATCCAAGCCTTCCTGCTGCGTTACCTCGACGGCATCGTCGAGCCACACGCGTCGCCCCTGCCACTGCTGTTGTTCGTCCAACAGAGCGACTACATCGACTGGCACGCGGACTTCGAGTCGAACGATGCCGGGGACGAACTGGCTTCGTCGGGCGGCATGTTCATCAACGGTCCCTGCCCGCACATCGCGGCGCCCCTGGGCCTACAACTCGAGAGCACGCTCGCCCACGAACTCACCCACGCCGTCGTGCGGCATCTGCCACTGCCGGCATGGTTGAACGAGGGCTTCGCCGTCGCGATGGCGGGACTGTGGTCGCGTCACGTGCTGCGTCCGTCGTCCTACGACCTCGCCGACCATCGACGACTCTGGAACACGGCCACGATCCAACGATTCTGGAGCGGCCATGCGTTCCGCGACCACTCCTTGCAAATGGTCGCCTACCAGCTCGCGCACGTGCTCGTGACGCGCCTCGCCGGCAACTACGATCGCTTGTATCGATTCGCGAACGCGGCCACATTCGCCGACGCCGGTGCAGCTGCCTTCGCAGCCACCTATGGCGAGCCGATCAGCCGTCTGCTCGTGCCGATGCTCGGTCTTGGCCCGTGGCAGCCGGATCCGGTGACCTGGTGAACATCGCGGCGGGTCGAGCGGTCGACGTTCTAGTGTTACCGAGATGCGGTCGGCGGCTATCCACGCTCGAATCGGATCCCCCACGCCGTCGGTCGAGTCCTCTCCTCACCGGCACGCGCACGGATTCCCTGGCCCGGACCGATCGATCGTCCAGACTCCCAGGGTCCCTGCATGTCCATTCTTGTTCCGTCCTTACGGGCCGCGGTTGCCGCGGCGTTCTCTCTCTTCGTAGTCACCGTCGCCGCCAGCGCCCAATGCGGCCTGCAGTGGCGGCCGGGCGCCCCGTGCGGCGGCCTCGATGGCGAAGTGCTCGCGGTGGTGACGCTGCCAAACGGCGACATCGTGGCCGGCGGCACGTTCCTGGTCGGTGACTCGACCTTGGTCAAGAACGTCGCCCGCTACGACGGTACGACCTGGCGCAGCCTCGGCTCCGGCTGCGACGGCACGGTGCGCGCGCTCGCGGTCCTGCCGAACGGCGACCTGATCGCCGGCGGCGAGTTCTTCCACGCGGGCGGTGTGCTCACCCTTCGCATCGCCCGATGGGACGGCACGACGTGGTCACCGCTCGGCAACGGTGTCAACGACACCGTGCATGCACTGACCAGCCTCGCCAACGGCGAGATCGTCGCCGGCGGCGCCTTCACGACGGCGGGCTCAGCACCGGCAAATCGCGTCGCGCGATGGAACGGCAGCACCTGGTCGGCGATGGGCGGGGGCCTGGGCGGCACGATCCTCGGCCTCACGCAGCTGACGACGGGCGAGGTGATCGCCGGCGGCAACATCACGCCTGGCTTCGCGAGCTGGAACGGCACGGTCTGGGCCAACGTGCCCGGCCTCACCGGTGGCACCACCGTGCATGGCATCCAGGCCATCCTGGGTGGGTTGTTCGTAGCGATCGGCTTCCGGTGTCGCCGCGAACAACGTGGTGCGCCGTTCGGGCAACTCGTACTTCCCGCTCGGGCTCGGCGTGAACGGCCCGGTGCTGGCGATGGACGTGGCGCCAGACGGCACGCTGGTCGTCGCCGGCAACTTCACGCTGGCGGGCGGCGGTCCGGCTACCAACGTCGCCCGCTGGAACAACGGCACCTGGAGCAGCCTCGGCGGCGGCATCACGCTGACGCCGGCCGAAGTCGCCGCCGGTAGCGGTGGGGAGGTGCTCGTGCGCGGCTCCGGATGGTTGTCGTACTACAACGGCCTGACCTGGTCCTCCGCGAACTTGCCCGGCCCCGTGACGTCGGTCGCACGCCATCCGATCATTGGATTCGTGGTCGGCGGCCTGTTCGCACCGCCGGGCATTGGCAACACGGGCACGGCGCGGTTCGTGCAGGGCTCGTTCTCGTACACGATCAGCCAGCCACTGCTTGTCCAGGCGCTCGGTCACGACCGCTTCGGCGACGTGCTCGCCGCCGTGGACCTCCTCGGCAGCACGCGCATTCTGCGCCTGGACTTCAACGGCTGGACGCAGATCGGCACCGACATTCTGGGCCAGAACGTGGAACGGCTGTCGACGATGCCGAACGGCGACGTGCTGCTGACCACCAAGCCACAGGTGGTCGGTATCAACCAGTACGAATGCTCGCTGCTGCGCTGGAATGGCACGGCGTGGGTCACGCTGCAAGCGCAGCTGCTGACCACGCCGACGAGTTCCTTCAAGCAGATGGGAGCGATCACCACCGACAGCGGCGAACTGCTACTCGGCGGCTTCCTGCGCGCGATCGCTGGCCAGGCGGCGTTCTCGTTCGCGATCGCCGACGCGCAGTGCCCCGCAGCGGCGGCGCCGTTCGGCACGGGTTGCGTCGGCGGCAACGGACCGCTGGCCCTGACTACCGTCAGCGCGCCGTGGATCGGCGGTACGTTTCTGGCGAAGGCGACCGGCTTCGACGCGAACTCGATGGCGGTGCAGGTGCTCGGCGCGCCGATGGCGGCCACGCCGCTGCCGAGTTCGGCCGGTGGCTGTTTCATCTACACGACGCCATCGATCCTCGATCTGTTCTTGAGCATGGGCAGTGATTTCACCACGGGCTTCGTGGTGCCGCGCGCCATCGCCCTCGTCGGCCTGCCCCTGCGGATGCAACTCGTCAGCGTCGAGATCCTCGGCGTCGGCTCCACGCTGCGACTAGCCAGCACCAACGCGCTCGATCTCGTGATCGGCTCGATGTGAACGCCGACGACGGCGAAGCGAACGCTTCATTTCGTCGTCGTGGTCGTCGTCGCCGCCGGCAGCGGCAGCAGGTCGTAGGCCCGCAGCGGCGCGCCAGGCGCCGTCGCCGCCGCCGCGTTCACCCGTTCGTAGACGGCGAGCAATTCGTCGCCCGGGGTCTCGTCGAGCGGGCCGGCGAGCAGTTCGAGCAACCGCCACTCGGTGGGGGCGCGCAGCGGCACCGCGCGGACCGCCACGCTGTCGCCGATCAGGCTGCTCGACATCTCATCGATGAATCCCGACAGCAAAGCGAACAGGCGTTCGAGGTCGAACAGCGGGTTCGGGTCGTCGAACAGCAACTCGCGCAGCAGCCGCCGGCCGCGGGCACCATCGAGTGTCGGCGCCGGGCCGACGTTGGCGAACAACTCGACGCCGGTGCCGTCGCTGCGCACCAGGGCGAGGTCGATGCGACCCGGCCCCGTGAACGCACCGCGCGCGCCGACACGCACCTTGCCGATGAGGTCGGTGAAGCGCTGCACCAGTTCGTCCTGGCGGCTCAGCAGCGACAGCAGCGGGGGGATGCGCAGCGTCACCGTGCGTCGCCAGGTCGGCTGGTTGGCGAAGCCGTTCTGCTCGCTGCGATGGCCAACCGCCTTGATGTCGATGTCGATCGACTGCACGAGTCCGAGCAGCAGCGCCCCGACGCCGGGCAGCTGCACCTGGAAGGTCAGCAGGTCCGACCTGCGGTCCTCGTCGAGGTCGACGAGCAGCATCGCCGTGACGTCGTCGGCGGTGGCCTGCGTGCGGGCCTTGGTGAACTGCGGGCCATCCTTGCTGGCCACGAACGTCCACACCTTGCGGCGGTGGGCGATCACGTAGTCGGGGATGCCATCGCCGTCGACGTCGCCGCGCTGCAGCAGTTGGCGATCGCCGAGCACCGCGGTGCTGCCCAGTTCGGTGGCCGCCTTCGGCGTGCTGTCGACGAACTGCTCGAGGTCGAGTTCGATCGGCGCGCGGAACGTGCCGTCTTTGGCCTGCAGGTGAAAACGATGCCGCTGGCCGTCCACCGTCAACAGGTCGGGGCGGCCATCGCCGTCGAGGTCGGCGGTGTCGATCGCCGGGATGACGAGCTCGCCGACCCGTTCCGGATCGCTGTCGCCGGTGCCGTCGGCGACCTCGGTGCGCACCGGCACGGCGACCGTGTCGATGGCGCGGAAACGCAGGGCTCCGGCGGCATCGGGCGCTTCCTGCACGAACGGCGTGATGCCCTGCAGCGTCGGCAACAGCACGTCGAGCCGGCCGTCGCGATCGAGGTCCTGCACGAACGGGGACAACTGTGGCTCGCCGAGCGGCAAGGTGCAGCGCGCGCGGCGCAGCAGCGGCATCGCCGTCGGCGCGGCGGCGGCCTTTGACCACGCGAACGCCGTGGTGCCCGATGGATCGGCGACGACGAGTTCGACGCCGGGGGCGGGCAGCAGGTCGGCGAACGTCAGCAGCGTGCGGGTCGGGGCGACGAGGACCATCTCGCCACGGGCCACGAAGACGCCGCCGTCGACGCCGTACCGCGTGATGCGGCCATCGCCTGTGATCAGCAACAACTCGACCCGGCCATCGCCGTCGGTGTCGGCAAGGCGCAGCGCGGCGATCGGCACCGTCGGCTCCAGGCGCGCGCCGGCCACTTGTTGCGCGAGGGCACTGCTGGCGAACACCAACCACGGCATCAGGGCAAGGCCGCGACGCGGACTGTTCATCGTGGCCTCACCACCAGCAACTCGGTGTCGGTGCGCACCAGCACGTCGGCGCTGCCGTCGGCGAGCGTCAGCCGGGCGTCGGCCGGGATCGGCAATCGCCCGGTCGCCGGGGCCAACCGCAGGCGTTCGTCGGCGCGCTGCAGTGGTCGCAGCACCAAGGCATCGTCGACCGCGAGCAACAAGGCGCCTGGAGCGTCGGCGCTGCCGGGCAGCAGTTGGGCCAGCGCGGTGCGGCCGGACCGCACCGGCAGCCGCAGCCGCTCGCCGAGCGCCGCCGGCAGCACGAAGCGCGCGCCGTCGCCGCGGAACACGTGCAGCTGCGCCTCGAGCGCGGTCGGCACCGTGCTGGTTGGATCGCGCAGGGCGTCGGTGCGCACGGTCACGGCGACGACGTCGAGGCGGCCATCGCCGTCGGCGTCGACCAGCTGCGGTGGTTGCGCCAATGCCTGCAAGCGCAGCCGCGAATCCGGCTGGACTGGCCAGCTGCCGTCGGCGGCGGTGCGGAACAGGTCGATGCGAACTTCGACTTCGTCGTCGCGGCGCGCCGACGTGGTCAGCACCAGATCGAGTCGCCGATCCCCGTCGACGTCGACGAGCTGCACGTCGAAGGCGGGATCGAACAGCGCCAGACGATCCCCCGGCAGCGGCAGCGGGCGCGCCTCGACCTGCAGCGCGCCATCGCGGAGGCGGCCGATGAACAGCATGTCGTTGCGCACCGCGAGCAGTTCCAGCGAGCCGTCGCCTTCGAGATCCTGCAGCCGGGCGGCTGGCGTGCGGGAGCGCAGTTGCACCAGCGGGCGGTCGCGCTCCGCGTCGGCGTCGCCCGTCAGGGCCAGGCGCAAGCGCCCATCCTGCAGCGAGGCGCCGCCCGGCTTCGACGACCCCGCCGGACGGCGCCGCGGTGGCAGTTGGAACGCCAGCCGTCGCGCCGGCGTCGACAGCAACTGCAGCACGGCCCCATCGGGCACCGGCAGCAGCAGGTCGTCGTGGCCATCGCCATCGAAGTCGCAGCGCGCGTCAGCCAGCGGCAGCACGAACTGCGCATCGGCGGCCGGCCAGACGAGGCGCTGTTCGCAAAGCGGCGTGTAGCTCGGACCGCCCTCGACACGCAGATCGACGACGACCGCGCGTTCGGCGGTCAGCAGCACCAGTTCGCGGCCAGGCTCGGGGCGGCAGTCGACAAACGTGAAGGCGACGACGTCGCGATCGATCGGCAGCGGCGGCCGCGATGGCTCGCTGGCGAACACCGGCGCCCCGTTGGCGGCATCGCGGCCTTGGTGGATGCGCAGTTCGCGCCGCTTGTTGTCGTTGTCGCGACAGGCGAGCACCAGGTCGCCGCGGCCATCGCCGTCGATGTCGAGGTGCAGCGTGCCGGTCAAGGTGTGCGACCTTGGCAGCTGCATGGTGCCGACGATGCGCGGATGCTGCGCCATCGCGGCTGCGGCCGCCGCGAGCACGAACGCACTGGCGCAGACGCCGGGCCGGACAGCGTGGCTCATCGGTCGAGCTCCAGCAACTGGTCGGCATCGCCGCCGCCGAAGGTGATCAGCCACAGCACGCGCACGCGCCACGCCGCGGCGGTGCTGTGGTGGCCGAGCAGGCCGACCAGCAGCGACCACTCGCTGCGTCCGCGGTCCGCTGAGTACGAGAACAACACCGGGATCGACAGTTCGCGCAGCGTTTGCGCACGGCTCGAGAACGGGGCATCCACCTCCTGCACGACGGCGCCGCGGCGCAGGGTCAGGTGCACATTGGTGCGCTCGGGATCTCGCAGCGCCTGCAACACGTCCTGCGGATGCGCGACGGCGCGGCCGTCGAGGTGCGTCAGCAGATCGCCAAATCGCAGGCCAGCTCGGCGCCAGGGACTCTGGTGCGACAGGCCGACGATGCACGCTCCCGCACCCGGCCCGAGGCCCGCGGCGCGCGCTTCGACCTCGGTCGGTGTGCGCAACACCACGCCGACGCGCAGCTCCTCGCGGTAGCGTTCACTTGCCTCGCGCGCGGCCGGCGCCAGCCGCGGCACCAAGCGCAGCTCGGTGCGCGCTTCGCGGCCGGCGCGATCGACGACCAGCGTGACGACGGCATCGGCCGCGGCCTGCAGTTCGAGCTGGCGCCAGTCGCTCGGGCGCTGCAGCGGGCGGGGTGGTTGTCCCGGCAGCTGCGCTTCCAGCAGTTCGTCGCCGACCTGCAGCCCGGCGGCGGCCGCGGGCGAATTCTCGACGATCGCGACGATGCGCAGCGCGCCAGGCTCGTCGAGCTTGGCCGCCAGCGTGTCGCGCGCGTCGTCGACGCGCAGCCCCGAGAAGGTGCCCGCCGGCAATTGCTGCCGCTGGGCTTCGTCGTCGGGCTCCGCGCGCAGGTCGAGCGGTTCCTCCATGTCGGCGAGGGCCGGCGCCGTCTCGGGCAAGCTGGTCGCGCAGGCGGCGAGACAGAGCAGTGTGGGCAACAGGCGGAACATGGGATCTCGCATGATAGGAACCGGCAGTCGTCGCGACAGGTTCACGGCACGCGCAGCCGCCGCAGCGCCAGCCACGCCGACAACAAGGCGACACCAAGCCACGCCAGCGGCGCCAGCGTCGCCAGGTCGCGCCAGGGCCACAGCGCATCGGCAGCGCCGCGGGCCAGCGCTGCCCACCAGCCGAGCGCCGAATCGTCGCGCCAGCCCAGCGGCAGGTGGCTCGTCAGCAACCAGCCGGCGTGATCGCGCAGCCGATCGCGGGCCAGCTCGGGCACCAACACTGCCGCCAGCGTCAGCAGCAGCGCGCGCGCCGGTCGCTTCGCCAGAACGGACATGGCAAGGCCGGTGGCGACCAACGCCAGCAGCGGCAGCACGCAGGCGAACAGCGCTGTGCGCAGTGGGGCGTCAAGGTCGGCGGCGGCGGCGAGCAGTTGCCGATCGCCGTGGCGGCTGACTTCCTGGAGGTCGCCAAAGCCGAGCCACGCTGAGGCGGCGGCCATCGTGCATAGCACGGTGCCGAGCCACACGCCGAGCGTGGTTGCGACCAGCGCCGCGAACTTGCCGAGCAGCACGTCGACGCGCGTCACCGAGCGCATCAGCGTGTTGCGCAGCGTGTCGGCGCCGAGGTCAGCCGCGACGGATTGGCTGGCGAGCCACAGCAGCGCGATCGCCGCGACCGGGGTCGCCGACTGCAGCGCCTGCGCGGTGGCCAGATGGCCGCTGCCGGCGTCGGCGCTGAAGCGTTCGCCGCGGGCGACGGCCGCCAACGCCGTGTGCACGGAACGCTGGTACAGGAACACCGCGAAGACGCCGACCGCCGCCGGCAACAGCACCAGCAGCGCCGTGCTGCGCTGCTGCAGTGTCGTCTGCACTTCGTGTCGGAACGCGCGCCAAAACGGGCCCTGCACGCGGCCCATGCTGGCGGCTGGCCCGACGACGGTCGGCAGTGGTGGTGCCGCGGGCGGCAGCGTGCGCAGTTGCGCGGCGCGCAGGTACAACTGTTCGAGCGTCACCGGCTCGAGCGCGAACGACGTCACCTCGCCGGCTTGCGCCAGCGCCCGCACGATCGGGCCAGCCGCGCGTTCGCCGAGGTCCGCGCGCAGGCAGTCGCCGTCGACGTCGCACGGCACCGACAGTTCGCGCAAGCGCGCGGCGAGCATCGGCAGCGGGGTGCCGCGCACGACGTGACGGGTGCCGACCTGGCGGCGCAGGGCGTCGAGATCGCCTTCGACCACCAGCGCGCCATCGCGCAGCACGCCGATGCGATTGCACAGGCCGTCGAGTTCGGCCAGCTGATGACTCGACACCAGCACGGCGGTGCCGTCCCTTCGCGTCAGCTGCAGCAGCAGCGCGCGCAGATCGGCGATGCCCTCGGGATCGAGGCCGTTGGTCGGTTCGTCGAGCAGCAGCACGGGCGGGCGGCCGAGCAGCGCCTGGGCGACGCCGAGGCGCTGGCGCATGCCGAGCGAGAACGTGCCGACGCGGGCGCCGGCGGCCGCGGCGAGGCCGGTGACGTCGAGCACCCGTTCGCACTCGGCGCGCGCCAAGGTCGGCGACAGGCCTTGCAGTCGCGCCAGCGTCTCGAGGTTGGTCCGCGCGCTGCAGTGCAGGCGGAAGCCGGGGCGCTCGATCAAGGCGCCGACCAGGGCCCGGGCGGCCCGCGGGTCGCGGCTGTGGTCGATGCCACCGACGTGCACGCTGCCGCGACGGGGTGTCAGCAGGCCGAGAGCCAAGCGCAGCACGGTGGTCTTGCCGGCGCCATTGTGGCCGAGGAACCCGTAACAGTCGCCCGCCGCCAGCGCCAGCGACACGCCGCGCACGGTGTCGGCGCGACCGTAGCCGAAGTGCAGGTCGCGCAGTTCGAGTGCAGCGGTCAAGGGCCGCCATGCTCGCGACCACGGCCCGCGCGTCAAGGCGATCCGTGCTTGATCTGCTGGTCGATCGGGAAGTCGGCAGCCGGCCGCGAGTTGGCGGCAGCGCGCGCCCATGGCATGCTGCGCGGATGTCCTCGTGCTTTGGCCAGCTTGCCACCGTGCTCCTACTCGCTGGCGCGTTGGCGCCGACCCAAGACCCGGTGCCTGCTGCGCCAGCCGAAGCGAACCGCGTCGACTACGTGCGCGAGGTCCGGCCGCTGCTGGCGGAGTTCTGCTTTCGTTGCCACGGCGAGCAGAAACAGAAGGGCAACATGCGCCTCGATGCGCTCGATCCGGCGATGCCGACCCGCGCTTCGGCCGAGGGCTGGCGGGTCGCGCTCGACATGATGCACGGCGGCGAGATGCCGCCGGACGACGAGCCGCAACTGCACGATGCGCAACGCCGCCTGGTGGTGCAGTGGCTCACCGAGTCGCTCGCTTCGGCGGCTCTGCGCTTGAAGGGGGAGCAACGTGTGGTGCTGCGTCGCCTGACCCGCGACCAATACACCAACGCGCTGCAGGATGTGCTTGGGTTGCCGATCGAGTTCGGCCAGGTGCTGCCCGCTGACGCCAAATCCGAGCTGGGCTTTGGCAACAACGGCGAAGTGCTCAACGCCTCGCCGCTGCTGCTCGAGTACTACCAGGAGATCGCCCGCAGCGCGCTCGCTGAGGCGATCGTCGTCGGCGAACGGCCGGCCTCGACGCGCTACCTCATCACGTTCGGGCGCGGCCTCGGCAAGGGCCACCTCGCCGGGACCACGGGTGGCTACCAGGCGTTGCCGCTGGAGACGGACGACTTCCGGCTCGACCTGCTGGATGCAGCCGGCGCGGTGCTCGCGCCCATCGAAGACACCCAGAAGAAGGCGATGGAGCGCACCCGTCGCCGCATCAGCGTCGGTCTGCGCGGCTCGGCGCAGGATCGCTTTCGTGTCGTCGACGAAGGCCTGATGCTGCTGTCGGCGCTGCCTCACAAGGAGAAGCCGTCGGAGTCGTGGCAGGGGCCCTCGCCCAACGTCGCGATCGAGATGCAGCGCTGCTGGCCGCAGCAGGGTGCGTTCGCGATGCGCGTCGTGGCGTCGCGCGGCTACGTGCCGCCGTTGCGCCAGAATCTGCTGATCGCGCTCGATGAACGGGTGGCGGTGGCGAGCTGTTCGGCCACCGGCGAACTGCAGGTGGGCAGCGCCGCGATCGTGCTCACCGCCAAGAGTGGCGACGAACTGGAGAACGTGCAACTCGACGAGCGCGGCGAGTTGCTGCTGGCGGTCGATGTGCCGAAACCGAGTAAGGTGCGCCTCGCCGTCGACCTGCCGCACGACGGCTTCTACCAGCTCGATCTCGTGCACCGACCGGTTGCCACAGCAGCGATGCCGTCGGTGCGCCTGTCGGTTGCCGGCCGCCACCTCGACCACCGTCCGATGGCCAGCCCCGACGAACTGGAACGGCCGCGCGTCGTCACCGCGCTCGGCGCCATCGGCATGCGTGCTGGTCGCCACCACCTGCAGCTCGGCGGTCCGTTCTTCATCGGCTTCTCGCATCTCGTCGTGACGCCGATGCCGGCCGACCATGCGCTGGTGCAGCGGCTGAAGGTTCGCGACAGCGAACAGAACGAAGCCGTCGCGCACCTGGTCCCGGTGATCCGGGCCTATGCCGGCACGCGCACCGACGACGGCATGGACTACAAGACGTTCGGCGAGCCGCAGGAAGTGCAGGCGCCGCTCGGCGCGCCGCGCACCTACGAGTTCTTTGGCCGGCTCGAGAACCTGCCGATCCCCGAACCCGAGTCCGGCGACACCGAGGAGCTGTCCGGCTTTCTGCTGCTCGGCCTGTGGAACGACCACCTCGTCAAGTCGCCGAAGCAGACCGGCCCGCCGCTGTTGGTCCGCTCGATCGAGTTCGAAGCGCCGTGGTTCGCCAGCTGGCCGCCGCGCTCGCACACCGAGATCTTCCCGCCGGCCGGCGATCTCGCGCTCGCGCGCAAGAGCGAGGCGCGCGATGCCTACACGGCGCGGCTGCTGCAACGCTTCGTCGAGCGCGCCTTCCGGCGGCCCGCCGAGCCTGGCGAAGTCGATCACTACCTGCAGTTCTGGAAATCGATCCAGGACGACCATGCGGTCTACGAACACGGCGTGCGCGAAGTGCTGGTCGCGATCCTGTGCTCGCCGAACTTCCTGTTCCTGGCGGAACCAGAAGGTGACGTCGAACCGGAGGGGGGCGCCACCCGGCTCACTGACAGCGCTCTGGCGGTGCGTCTCGCCGCCTTCCTGTGGAACTCGCCGCCCGATGCGTCACTGCGCGAACTTGTCGCCGCCGGCACCTTGATGGCCCAGCTGCCAGCGCAGGTCGATCGCTTGCTCGACGACCCGCGCTCGTCTCGTTTCGTGCGCGCGTTCACCTACGAATGGCTGCGGCTCGATCGCCACGCCGGCATGACGATCGACCCCGACCGGCACCCGGACTACACGCGCTTCGTCAAACGCGACATGGCGGAGGAGACCTACCACTTCGTGCAACACGCGTTGCAGCAGGACCTCAGTGTGATGACGCTGATCGATTCGGACTTCGCGATGCTGAACCAGAACCTCGCCGAGTTCTATGGCATCGACGGCGTGGTTGGCCCGCACTTCCGGCCAGTGCCGTTGGCCAAGGGGCAACAGCGCGGTGGCTTGCTCGCGCAGGGCTCCTTCCTGGCGGGGCATTCGAACGGCCTCGAACCGCACACGATCAAGCGCGCCGTTTGGCTCAAGCAGCGCATCCTCGGCACGCCGCCGCCACCGCCGCCGCCGAACGTGCCCGCGCTCGATCCCGCGACGCCGGGGTTTGCCAAGATGACGCTGAAGCAGCAGCTCGAAGCCCACCGCGACAAGGCCTCGTGCCGCGACTGCCATGCCAGCATCGATCCGTTCGGGGTGGTCTTCGAGCGATTCAGCGCGGTCGGCCGCTACGAGACGCGCCGCCAAAACCTCGACATCGACGCGCGGTCGACGCTGCCCGACGGCACTGAGATCGATGGCATGGCGGGCATCGTCGCCTGGTTGCTCGAGCACAAGCGCGACGCCGTGACCCGCTCGTTGATCGAACACCTGTTCGCCTACGCGCTCGGCCGCGACCTGTCGTTTTTGGATGCGCCCGAGATCGATGCGATCCTGCACGGCGTGCAAGCCGACGGCTATCGTCTGCGCGCCGTGCTGCGCCGGATCGTGCAAAGCCCCGCGTTCACTCACCGCTGAATCGCCACCATGACCAAGAAGCTAAGCCAGCTCGATCGTCGCACGTTCCTGCGCGGCACCGGCGTCGCGGTGGCGCTGCCGTTCCTCGAGGCGATGCGCTTTGGTCCGCCGCGCGAAGTGGCGCGGCGGCTGTGCTGCGTCTACTTCCCAAACGGCGCCAGCATGCCGGAGGAGACTGACGCGAAGTGGAACAAGTGGCGTTGGTTCCCCAACCGCGCCGGCGCCGACTACGAGTTCACCGAGGTGCTGTCGTGCCTCGCACCGTTCCGCGAAAAGCTGTCGCTGCTCGGCGGACTCAGCCATCCGCTGAGCCGCGAATTGCTGGGCCATCTGGCGGGCGACACGTGGCTCACCGGGGGCGATGTGCGCGGCGACACCTACCAGAACCGCGTATCGGTGGATCAGGTCGCGGCCGAGGCGCACAAGCGCCATACCCGCTACCCGTCGCTGGTGTTCTCGACCGATGGCGGTGTTGGCTACAAGTCCCGCGTGTCGACGCTGTCGTTCGACCACAGTGCGCGGCCGATCCCGGCAGAACATCACCCGCGGCGCATCTTCGAACGCTACTTCGCGCCCAACGGCGGGGCGTCGACCGCGCAGCGTCGGCAGAGCCTGCAGCAGGGCAAGCAGATCGTCGATCTCGTGCTCGAGGACGGCAAGCGGCTGACGAAGCGCCTCGGCAAGCAGGACCAGGAGAAGCTCGAGCAGTACCTCGCGTCGCTGCATGCCGTCGAAGAACAGGTGCGCCGCAACGAAGAATGGCTCGACCGGCCGATGCGCCCGTTCGACAGCAGCCACATCGACCTCGACGCGGCGGCCGACAAGGACCCGACGCGCTACCTGCGCACGATGTACGACCTGATGGCGTTGGGCCTAGAGACCGACCTGACGCGCGTCATGACCTTCATGACCGGGCGCGAGGACGGCATGGGCTTCGCCGACCACTTCCCGTCGCGCGCGCTCGGCATCAAGCGCGGTCACCACACGATCAGCCACGACACGCATGAAGGCCACTGGGAGGAATGGGGCCGCTACGACCAGTGGCATGCGCAGCAGTTCGCCGGGTTCCTGCAGCGGCTCGCCAAGGTCGAGGACGAACACGGCAGCCTGCTCGACACGACGATGGTGCTCTACGGCAGCTGCTGCAGCACGACGCACAACGCGCGCAACTACCCGGTGGCGGTGGTTGGCGGCAGCCGCCTGGGGCTGCGGCACGGCAGTTACACGAAGTACGACGAGTCGACGCCGTTCGCCAACGTGCTGCTCGGCCTGCTGCGCGCGCTCGAGGTGCCGGCCTCGTCGTTTGCTGACAGCACCGGTTCGTTGCCAGAGATCTTCGGCGCGTAGCGCGGCCGCGCTCACCGCAGGTGGTGTGGCGGCTGGCGGATCCTCGACGAAGCGCGTTCTGACTGGTTCAACGCCGCGTGCCGACAACGGAACGGCGGCCCGGAGACGGAACCGCGTGGATCGAGAGGCTCATCCTGAGAACCGAGAAAAGCCGGGTGAGGGTGGCCACGGTGACGGATCCACCGTCATCCGCATCTTCGATCCGAGAGATCACACTCTG
>CANEYR010000052.1 GCA_947444055.1 Planctomycetota bacterium | reverse complement strand
GGCGACGCGCGAATGCACGCCGTCGGCACCGACGACCCAGCGGGCGCGGTGGTCGCACACTTGGCCATCGGCCAGGCGCAGGGCCGCTCCGCAAACGCGGCCGTGCTCGTCACGCAGCAGCTCGACGAACTCATGGCGAGGCAGGAACGTCGCGCCGGCCCGTTCGGCCGCCAACACGAGATGGTGGTCGAAGCGTTCGCGGCGCACACCAAACCCGGTGCGTCCGTGCGCGGGCCGATCCGGCAACTGCTGGAAGCTGCCGTGCGCCGTCTGCTCGCCGTGTGAGAGCCGCATGCCGGTGACGCGGCAGGCGCCCAGTTCGTGCAAGCTGTCGCCGAGGCCAAGTGCCGTCAGGTACGGCACGCATCCCGGACTGAAGAACTCGCCGCATGGCTTGTGCCGCGGGAAGGCCTTCTTGTCGGCCAGCGCCACCTGATACCCAGCCTGAGCCAGTTGCAGCGCCAGTGCGCTGCCAGCCGGGCCCGCGCCAAGAACGAGCACGTCGTGGTCAGTGTTCATGCTGCTCCAGGATGGCGTCGTCGCTCGTCGTGTTGCCGAAGAACAACAGCGGCAGCACGACCGCGGTGCCAAACCACGCCGCCGCGATGGTCGCGGTCGCCAGCAAACCAAACTCCACAGTGGTCGCCAGACGACTGCAGGCGGCGGTGCCAAAGCCGAGCATCAAGACCACGGTGGCCAAGGTCATCGCGCGGCCACACCGCAGGAACGCGTGGTGCATCGCCATGGCCTTAGTCTGGGTGCGCCGTTCGTTCTGGTAGTGGTGCAGCAGATGCAGCGTGTTGTCGACGATGAGCCCGAGCATGGTGCAGCCGATCATCGCGGTCGCCACGGACACCGGCCGTGCGAGCCAGCCGAGGCCGCCATAGAGCCACAGCGCGGGCAGCAGATTCGGCAGCATGCCGATGACGCCAAGACGCCAAGAGCGCAGTCCGATCACCATCGCGATCGCGAGCAGCACCAACGAGATGCCGAGGCTGCCGACCAGACTCTGCATCAAGCGATGGCTGTCGCGCGCGATCTGCACGGAGGCGCCGACCGGCACGACCTCATCGAGGCCGAGCACCGCGGTCATACGTTCGCAGGCAGCGAACAACGGTTCGCGCACGCCACTGCCGCCGGGGGCCAGCAGGAACGGCACCGCCAGATCGCCTTCGACGCCGCGCTGCACGGGACCCGCGAGGCCAACGATGCCGGGGGTGGTCCGCAGTTCGGCGAGCAGTGGCAACAGGCGGGCGGGCTCGCTGGCAGCACTGCGGGCGGGCACCAACAAGTGGAAGGTCTCGACCCCACCGAGTCGTTGCGCCAGCACGTCGTGATCACGTCGCGCGGCCTCCTGGCTTGGCAACAGCCGCAGTGGGTCGTTGTCGGTCGTCAGCAGGGTGAGCCCCGCGGTGGCGAGCGCGGTGATGGCACCGGTCGTCACCAGCAGGGCCGTGCGATGGTGGCGCACGCCGATGAGCCAGGCGCGACCGAAGGTGCCGCTCACGGCCGGCTGCGTCTTGCGCGCGAACTTCGCCAAGAACGGCGGCAGCAGCAAGAAGGTGAAGCCATGCGTCAGCGCGACGCCCATGGCGCTGCGCAAACCAAAGTCGAAGACCGCGGGAATGGCACTCGTCGTCAAGGACCACAGGCCGATCATCGTGGTCGCCGTCGCCAGCAGGGCGGGCGTTCGCATCGCCAAGGCCGCGGCGCGCGCGGCGGCGTCCGCACTGTCACCACTGGCCAGCGCGAAGCGAAAGCTCTCGACGAAGTGCACGCTGGAGGCGACGCCGATGGTCAGCAGCACCGGATCGAGCAACGCGGCCACGGGATCGAGTGGGTGGCCGAGCCAAGCGATCGAACCGCCGGTCCACGCGATCGCGACGAGTGGCGGCAGCAGGACCGCGATGGCGAGTGCGAGCCTTCGGTAGAAGAAGAAGGCACTCAGCAAGAGCACGAGGACCAGCAGCGGCACGATGCGGTGGCGTTCGCCGGCGACCAAGTGGGCGATGGTGCCCTCGAGCAACGGCAGCCCGGTCGCCAGCACTTGCAGTGACGCGGGCGCTGCGGCCTTGGCTTTGGCGACCACGGCTTCGGCGATGGCGAGCGCCTCGTTGCCGCGGATCGAGACTGGGATCAACACCAGGCCGCGGTCGTCGATGGGGGCGACCTCGGCGGTGACCACAAACGGCAACTTGACGAGTTCGGCGGGCAGCTTGCCCAAGCGCTCGCGGTCGGCGGGCAACATCGGCAAGTCACCCGCGGTCGTGAACGCGAGCAGCACCACCGGATCGGTCGGCACGACCTCTGCCAACGCCCGCAGCCGCTCGGCGTCGAGGCTGTCGTCGGCCTTCAGGGCGCGGTTCTGCGGATCGACAGCCTGGCGCAGGATGCCCGTGAACAGCCACAGCGTGGCCGCGGCGAAGGCAAGCCAAGCCAGGCGGCGCAGCAGCGGGCGTTCAGGCTCGGGCATGGCGAAGGTGGTGCACAACTGGCTCTTGCACAGGGCGTGCCGAGCGGTGGCTCGGGCGCAACAGCCGCCGGTTGGGGGGCGGCAGAGTGCACTTCCTACATTGGGCGTGCAAGCATTGCTCGGCGCAGGCGGCCGCGCCGTGTTGGCACCGGTAGCAGCGAGCCATGGACAATTGGGCACGCGACTTGCTCTGCTCTGGTGCATGACCGCCAAACTGTTGCAGACCTTGGGCGTCGTGTTCGTGTTGTCGTTGGTCGGCGCTTCGATCTTCGGCTTCATGGTGTTGAAGGATCGCGTGCGCGTCGTCTTTGCCGCGGACGCCACCGCCACCGGCCCGGATCCGACGGCGCTGCTGCGCGACGACGTGCAAACGGTGGCGCGCGAGGTGGCGGCGCTGCAGCAAGCGTTGGCGGCGAACTTCGAGCAGTTGGCGACGGCCCTCGAAGAACGCGCGAACGCTCGCCACGTGGACGTGCTGTTGTTGCAGCAGAGCCTAGCGACGTCGTCGACCAAGCTCGCGGCGCTGGCGCAGCAGAGCGAAGGCCTGCGCCTGCAGCTGGCGGCGCTGCCCAGCACGATCGTGGCCGCGATGGCGTCCAATGGGTCGGTGCCGGTGCAAGCCCCGCTCACCGTGGCCGCTGCTGGTGTGGTGCCGAAGGTCACTAAGCAGCCGCCCGCAGTTGTTGCGGAGCCGAGTGCCCCCGAGCCGCCCGTGACCACGGCCACACCGCCCGTTCCGGCGCCGAAGAAGGGCGGCAGTTTCTTGTCGTTCCAGGTGCCAGGCGTGGCCTTCCGCTTCGATGCCCTGCAGGACTACACCATCGTGCCGGAGCTGAGTCGGGTTGGCTTCGATGCGAAGAGCACGCTGCACGATTTCAGTGGCGTGACTTCGCAAGTGCGCGGCAGCTTCCGCGCCGACTTCGATGACCCAGCGGGGGCGTGGAGTGGCGAGGTCGCGGCGGTGGCGGCGTCGCTGCTGACTGGCGTCGATGGCCGCGACGAAGCCATGCGCGAGCACCTAGCGACCAAGGACCACGCCGACCTTCGCTTTGTGCTCGAACGCTTCACGCCGAGCGCCAACGGCGTCGACGTCGAGAAGCAGACGGTGAAGGGGGATCTGGCCGGAACCATGACGATCCGTGGGCAGAGCAAGCCGTTCACGCTGCCGGTGGCGCTCGAAGTCGACCCGCAGAAGCGCGTCGTCATCACCGGGCAGACCAAGCTGAAGCTCAGCGACTACGGCGTGCCGGTGCCAAGCCAGCTCGGCATGATCAACATGCAGGACGAAGTGGCGGTGTGGGTCGCGCTGCGGGCGCGTGTGCAAGCGGGAGCTAGCAAGTGAACGCGCGTGGTGCTCGTGCCGTGCTGTGGGTCGCGCTGCTCGGTCCGAATCTGTGCAGCTGCATCGCGTCCAATGTGGTGGCCGAAGACCAGCGACTGGTGGCCCGCGATCTCACCGCCCTCCCGTTCGTGCCGGCCGACGCGAGTGCGTTCACCGGGCTCTACGAGTCGATCGACATTCGCGGCGATGCGGCGGTGGCGCTGCGCAAGATCTACTACGTGTTCGACACGGCGGGCAGCTACACCGGGGCCGCGCTGGCCGAGAGCGATGGCCAACTGTCGTTCCAGACCTTGAACGGCAACTGGACGATCGGCCCCGAGGGGCTGGTGTTGGATGGAGGTGCTGCCGTACAGGCGGAGATGGCCGCGCAACACCTGCGACTGTCGACGCCGGCAGGCAGCGTCGTACTGAAGGCAGGCAGCCTGCAGTGAACGCGCTCGCCACCGAACCGCTGTTTGACCGCGATGGCTGGTGGAACCCGGCCTGTCGCGCGTTCGCGTCGCTGCGTTCGGTGTCGACGTTCCGCTTGCAGGTGCTCGAACAATGGCTAACGGCCAATTGGCGCGGTCGCACCGTTGTCGACCTCGGTTGTGGTGGGGGTCTGTTGGCGGTGCCGCTGGCGCGGGCCGGCGCGCGGGTCGTCGGGGTCGATGTCGCGAAGATGGCGTTGCGCGCGGCGCGCCGCGAAGACGCACCGCCATGGCTCGCGGTGGTCGGCGATATGAACAACCCGCCGCTGCGAGCTGGTAGTGCGGATGTCGTGCTGCTCGCCGATGTGCTCGAGCACGTCACCGATCCGGCCGCCGTCGTGCGTGCCGCGGCGGTGTTGCTTGCCCCTGGCGGCCACTTGTTCGTCAACACGATCGCCCGCACGCGCCGTTCGCGTTGGCTGGCGATCGACTTGGCCGAAGGTCTTGGCTACGTGCCGCGCGGCACGCATCGCTGGGAGCAGTTTCTCGATCCGGAAGAAGTCGAACGCATGGCCGCGGCGGCGGGGCTGCTACCGGTCGCCACTGTCGGCGAAGCACCGCGCCTGTTGGCGACGTTGTGGCGTGGGGCGGTGGTGTTGCGGGCGAGTCGAAGTCGGGCCGTGGGCTATGCGATCTTGTTCCGGAAGGAGTCGAATGCAACGCGGGCGTGAAGTCTTGGCCGCCGTCGTGATCGCGCTTTGCTGCCACGCCGCCTTCGTCGGCGCGGTGGGTTCGATGGCGTACTGCCTGGCTGTGGGCCTGCAAGCTGGCTATGGCACGCTGGCTGGCGCTGCGGCGATGTGGTGCGACCTGCTGCTCGTATTGCAGTTTCCGCTGCTGCACAGCTGGCTGTTGTCGCGGCGTGGTCGCGCTGCCGTGCGGCGGCTGTCGCCAGTTGGCCATGGCGGCACGCTGGCTGTCACCACCTACGCGCTGCTCGCTTCGCTGCAATTGCTGCTGACGTTCTGGGCGTGGTCGCCAAGCCACGTGGTGTGGCACACGCCGAGCGGACTCGTAGGCATCGCGCAGTGGTCGGCGTTCGTGGCGGCGTGGCTGTTCTTGCAGAAAGCGCTGTGGGATGCGGGGCTCGCGGTGCAATCGGGTGCGGCCGGCTGGTGGGCGCTGGCGCGCGGCCGAGCGGTTGACTACGGCCGCATGCCGACGCAGGGGCTGTTCGCGCGCTGCCGGCAACCGATCTACCTGGGGTTCGCGATGGTGTTGTGGTTCGCGCCGGTATGGAGCCTCGACTGGCTGCTGCTGGCGGTTGGCTGGAGCGCGTACTGCGTCGTTGGACCACTTTGGAAGGAGGCGCGCTGGGCGCGACTGTTTGGCGATCGCTTCACGAGCTATCGCGCTACCGTGCCGTATCTGTTGCCGAGGTTCCGTCGTTGAAGATTGCCGCTGTTCGCACTGCGTTCCCGCCCCACTGGTACGACCAGAGCACGTTGACGGAGTCGCTCGTGAAGATCTTCGGCGCCGATGCGCGGCTGGCCGAACGCATGCGGTCGCTGCACACCAGTACGGGCATTGAGGGGCGCTACCTGACGCTGCCGCTGCCGGAGTACGCCGAGTTGAAAGACTTCACGCAGGCGAACGCCGCCTGGTTGCAGGGGGCACTCGATGTTGGCGAACGCAGTTGCCGAGCGGCGCTGCAAGCCGCGGGCGTGCGCGCCGACGAAGTCGACGTCATCCTCTTCTCGACGGTGACGGGGCTCGCCAGTCCATCGATCGATGCGCGTTTGCTGACCAAGCTCGGGCTGCGGTCGGACGTCAAGCGCATGCCGATGTTCGGCCTCGGTTGCGTGGCGGGTGCCGCGGCGGTGGCGCGCGCCGCCGATTACTTGCGCGGTCATGCCAAGGGTGTGGTGCTGGTGCTGACGGTTGAGCTGTGTTCGCTGACGTTGCAGCCACAGGATCGTTCGATCGCGAACCTGATCAGCGTCGGGCTGTTTGGCGATGGCGCCGCCGCCGCGGTTGTCGTCGGCAAGGACCACCGCGCCAAGGGCCCCGAGATCGTCGCTACGCGTTCGGTCTTCTATCCCGACACCGAACAGGTGATGGGTTGGAACATCGGCGCCCACGGCTTCCGCATTGTGCTGTCGGCAGAGGTGCCGACCGTCGCGCGCGAACGGGTGCCGGTCGACGTCGATGCATTCTTGTCCGACCAGAAGCTGTCGCGCACCGACATCGCGCGCTGGATCGCGCACCCCGGCGGACCCAAGGTGTTGCAGGCCCTGCAAGACGGACTGGGGGTCACGCGCGAGGCGCTGCAATGCAGTTGGCAGTCGTTGGCGCGCGCTGGCAACCTGTCGAGTGCCTCCGTGCTGATGATTCTCGAAGCGACCATGCGCACGAACCCCGGTGGCCCGGGCGAGCTCGGTCTGATGCTGGCGATGGGACCCGGGTTCTGCAGCGAGTTCTTGTTGCTGCGTTGGTGAACGGCCCGCGTCAGGCAGTGGGCGCCGTGGTGCCGTCGGGCGGCGGGTTGGCGTTCAGTTTGTTGTAGAGCGTCTTTAACGCGATGCCGAGAGTCTGCGCGGCCTTGGTCTTGTTGCCGCCAGACTGCAAAAGGGCGGCGGCGATCGCGAGCTGTTCCAAGCGGTCCAGTTCGAGGGTCGGCAGTTGGCCTGCGACACTGAGGCGTCGACCGGCAAAGACGTGTTCGTCGATGTCGTGGGCGGTGATGGTCGGGCCGTCCGCCAACACGCCGATGCGCACGATGGCGTTCTCGAGTTCGCGCACGTTGCCGGGCCAAGAGTGTTCGCAGAGCCGTCGCATGGCCTCGTCGTCGAAGGTGAGCGGGGCGTCCCGGCGGGCGGCTTCGCGGCCAAGGAACGCGTTCGCCAGTGGCCCGATGTCTTCCTTCCGTTCGCGCAGCGGCGGCACGCTGAGTTCGAGCACCGCGAGGCGATAGAAGAGGTCTTCGCGGAACGTCTGGTCCTTCACCTTGGCGCGCAGATCGCGGTGCGTCGCGGCGATCAGCCGCACATCGACCGTGCGGGTGCTGTCGCTGCCAACGGGACGGATCTCGCCAAACTGCACCGCGCGCAGCAACGCCGGTTGCACTTCGAGCGGCAGTTCACCGACTTCATCGAGGAACAGGGTGCCGCCGTGCGCCGCCTCGAACAGGCCGAGGCGCTTGTGGTCCGCACCGGTGAAGGCGCCTTTGACGTGACCGAACAGTTCACTCTCGACCAGTTGCCGCGGGATGGCGCCGCAGTGCACGACGACGAAGGGTTGGCTGTGGCGCGCGCTGGAGGCATGCAGACGCCGCGCCACCAGTTCCTTGCCGGTGCCGCTCTCGCCTTGCACGAGCACGCTTTCGCCGCTGGTACCCATGCGTGCCAGTTGTTGCTCCAGTCGGCGGCTGCCGCTGCTGGCGCCGGCCACGACCAGCGAACCCACCGCCCCATGCGCCGCCGCGTGCCGCAGCCGCACATTCTCGCGCCGCAGTTCGCCGTGGCTGAGCGCGCGCCGGACCGTTTGCTCCAAGGTGTCGAGCGGCACCGGCTTGGTCAGGAAGTCGAAGGCGCCGCGCTGCATCGCGGCCACCGCCAGTTGCACGGTGCCCTGGCCGGTGCAGACCACCACCGGCAGGTCGGCGTCGTAGGCGACGATCTGCGCCAACACGTCGATCCCGGGCACGCCCGGCAAATGCAGATCGAGGATGACCGCCGCCGGTTCGTGCTGTTGCAACAACGCCAGCACGCCGCTGCCCTTGTCGTGCGCAACCACGGCGAAGCCCATGCGCCCGAGCTCGCGCGCCAGGACGCGGCGCAGGCTCTCGTCGTCCTCGACCAGCAGCAGTCGCGTGGGTGCGTTCACAGCGCCTTGATGCGCAGGTTGCAGAACGCGACTTCATCGCCGTGGTCCTGCAGCGCGATGCGGCCGCGCGCGGCTTTGCCGAACGGCCAGTCCTTGAACTTGCTCGCCTGCACCATCGCGTCCCACTCGGGACCAACCCCGGGGGCGTCGACGATTGCGGTGCCGTTCAGCCAGAAGCGAATGCGGCCGCCTTGGATCAGGATGCGGGCGTCGTTCCAAAGGCCTGCGGGCTTTGCACACGGCGCACTCGGCGGCACCAGGTCATAGAGCGCCCCGACCATGTGCTTGGCATCAGGCTTGGCGTCGGCGTGGTCGTACACCTGGAATTCTGGCCCCGACATGTAGGTGGCTTCGTTGGTCTCGGTGACGTGCCACATGACGCCGCTGTTGCCACCCTTGGCGACGCGAAACGAGAAGCGGAAGTCGAAGTCGCCGTATTCCTCGACGCTCACCAGATCGCCGCCGCCGCCGCCCGCGGCATGCACGATCGCAGCCTCACTCACCGTCCAACCAACGGCCGGCATCTGGGCGCCTTGGTAGGCACGGAACGACGGCGTGCGGCCGTCGAACAGCAGCGTGAAGCCTTCGGCCCGTTCCTGTTCCACAAGCCAGTTGCGCGGCTCGGGCGCCAACGTCACGGTGCCGGTCGCCGCCCATTCACTGCCGCGCGCGACCAGTCGTCGCAGTTGTGGATCCGCCCAGGTGGCGCGGCTCGCGGGCACGCCCGTCCAGACGTGGCCGAGCGGCGTGTGGAAGACGCGCCCCTTGCCGAACGTGCTGACCGTCGCCATCGGTTCGTGCCGTCCGGTGCCGCCTGTCTTCGGTTCGCTGAACGCACTCAGCAGCACGCGGAACTCCGCACCCTTCGCCAACACCAGCCGGTGGTACAGCTCGTCGGGATGCAGGCGCATGTCGGCCATGCCGTGCGTGATCGGGTGGTGGCGATCGACGACGTTCACATCGAACGGGTGGTAGGCGCCGTGGCCCGTGCCGTCGCGCCACAACAGCCCGACCAAGCGTTCGTAGTCGGCCCAGCCGGTGAACGCGTTGTTGGCGGCATGCAGCACGGTGACGCCGACGCCGGCTTGCACCACCTGCACGAACGCGGCTTCGGCGGCTGCGCCCCAGCGTGGCCCGTTGTAGTCGAGCACGATCAACTGCAGTTCGCCCGCCGCCAACGCCCGCGGCGCATCGACCAGATCCTTCGCTGGCGTGTTGGTGGTCGTGACCACGAACCGACCGGTCTCGGTCAACGTGCGCGCGATTTCGGGCGCCGTCCATTGCCAGTCGTGGTTGTTGGCGCCGCTGACCAGCAGCGTGCGAATCGGTGGATCTTGGGGGAGCGTGAGAGCGGCGAAGAGGGCGGGGACGAGCATGCGAACAACGTAGTGCTTCGTCTGCACACTGGCGACGCTGAGGTGATTGCGGTAAGGGACGCGCATGCGTTGGTGGGCGGCGGCACTTCTGTTCGCATCGATTGGCACGTTCGCGGCCCTACCGGCGTTGCCGCAGGCCTTGGAACGCGCGGTGCAAGCCGCCGAAGCGCTCGGCGCGCGCACCGGCGTCGCCGTCTGTGACAGTGCTGGCACCGTGCTCTACCGCCATCGGGCAGGCGAGACGTTTGCTCCGGCCAGCAACATGAAGTTGCTGACGGCGGCGGCGGTGTTGCAGGGACTCGGCGCTGACTATGCGTTCGCGACGACGTTCCAGCTGCGGGCGGGACGTCTGGTGGTGCTGGCGAGCGGTGATCCCAACTGGGTACACGACACCTTGCACGACAGCGCGCACGTGTTTGGCAACGTCGCCCGCGCCTTGCAGAACCTCGGCGTGCGCACGCTGGCTGGCATTGACCTGCAGGCCGGATCGTTCACCGGGCCAGCGCGGCCAGACACGTGGCCGCAGGACCAGTTGCAGACGTACTACTGCGCGCCCACCGGGCCGTTCGTGCTCGAGCAAGGCACCTTCCTCCTGCGCATCCAACCGGCCGCTGGCGCCAACGCCGACGTGCAATTGGTGGCGCCGTATGCCGACTTGCCGGTGCGCGGCGCGCTCGAACTGGTCGATCGCAGCAAGAACGCGACCTACGGCGCGGTAGACCTTGGCAATGGCGTGCAGGTGCGCGGTCGCTTCCCGCGCAAGGGCAGCCCGGTGACGATCCGCACCGCCGTCGCCGACCCTTCGCATTGGTACCGCGCGGCGTTGCAGAAGGCGCTGGCGGACGTTGGCATCGCGCTCGCGCCGGCGGGTTCGCCGATCGCGGACCAGGTCGTGCACACCCACAAGAGCGACCTGCGCCTGGCGATCTTGCGCATGCTCGAAGACTCCTCCAACTTTGACGCCGAGCAGTGCCTGCGCGTGCTCGGCCATCATGCCCAGAATGATGGGTCGCTCGCGGGCGGCATGGCGGCGATGCACAGCCAATTGCAGCACCTGGTTGGCGCGCTGCCGCCCGACGTCGTGTTGCTCGATGGCTCAGGCCTGTCGAAACAGAATCGACTGACGCCGGGTCTGTTGGTGATGGCGCTCATGAAGAGCCACACTGGGCCAGCCGGCTCGGTGATGCGAGCGTGCCTGCCGGTCGCCGGCCAGAGCGGCACCTTGTCCGAACGCTTCTTGGGCACCGACCTGGTCGGGCGAGTGCGCGCCAAGACCGGTTGGATTCGCGGCGCCTCGTCGCTGTCGGGTTTTGTCGAACAACCGGGCGGTCGCGTGCGGCACTTCTCGATCCTGATGAACTACGACCCGAAGAAGGACGGGCTCAACAAGGATCTGAAGCGGTTGCAGGAGGACATTGTGTTGGCGATCGATCGGCTGGGCGCGCGATGAACGAGCTGCCCGATTTGCGGCCGTTCCTGGCTGTGGCGCAGCGGCTGGCGCTGGCGGCTGGTCATGAATTGATGGCGACGCGCAGCGAAGCCAGTGCCGGGGCGCAGTCGAAAGGGCGACGGCGGGAGTTGGTGACGGCGGCCGATCGCGCTGCCGAACAGATCGTGGTCGGGGGCTTGCTGGCAGCGTTCCCTGAGCATGCGGTGCTCGCGGAAGAAGGGGTCTTGACCGTGGCGGGGCAAGCGAGCAAGGCCGCCGAGTGGACGTGGATCGTCGATCCACTGGATGGCACGACGAACTTCGTGCATGGGCTGCCGCACTTCGCGGTGGCGATTGCTCTGGCCTATCGCAACCAACCGGTGGTCGGGGTGGTGCATGCGCCAGCGCTGGGGGAGACGTTCCTTGGGGCGCGGGGTCTTGGCGCCAAGCGGGTGTTTGCCGATGGGCGCGAGCAGGCGCTCGCGGTGTCGCGCACGGCGGACTTTGCGGATGCGTTGTTGGCGACGGGCTTCAGCTACAACCGCAATGAAGCGGGGCGCGATGACAACACCGGGCACGTGGCGGCGATCCTGCCGCACTGCCGCGACCTGCGTCGGCTGGGTTCGGCGGAGCTCGATTTGTGTTATGTGGCGGCCGGTGTGTACGACGGCTACTGGGAGTTGTACTTGGCGCCTTATGACGTCGCGGCTGGGGCGGTGTTGGTGGCTGAGGCGGGGGGGCTGGTGACCGATTGGGGTGGTGGGGAGCAGTGGTTGTTTGGGCAGCAGGTGGTGGCGAGCAATGGGCTCGTGCATGCGGAGCTGCGGCGGCGGTTGTTGGGCTGACGCCTGCGTGTCGCTTAGAGCGGCGTGCGCTGCAGGTTCGGTTTGCCGTCGGCGCCGGTGACCATGCGCACGAAGTGGGCGCCGCGGCAGAGCGGCGAGCGTTTGAGTAGGGGGCGCAGTACGGACTGCAGGGCGTCGAGGTTGGAGCCGCAGAAGAACAGGGTGCATTCACCGGCGCCGAGTTCGTTGCCGTCGTACTCGCCGACGCCGGCATTGGTGACTTCCACGTCCAGTTCGTCGGCAAAGGCGTCGAGGTCCATGCGTTCCTGGTTGGTCCCCATCAGCCGGTTGCTGAGGCGCAGCACGACTAGCAGGTCTTGCTCGCTGGCGGGGGCTTCGTCGTCGTCGTCTAGGTCACGCTGCATTGGTAGAACCTAGGCGACGGTGGGGTCGCGTGCACGTGTCCGCTGCCATGGGCGGTCGCCCCTCAACCTCGGCCGCCGCCGACTAGCCAACCGACCACCCGCTGCTATGCTGCGGCGTTCGTCGCTTGGCCACCAACTCCAAAAAGACCCCGCGAACGGCTGCAACCGCCGTTTCCGCCGCCAACTATGTGGTGGTCAAGGGCGCCCGCGAGCACAACCTCAAGGGCGTCGACCTGGCCTTCCCGCGCGATGCCCTGACCACCTTCACCGGCGTCTCGGGCTCAGGCAAATCGAGCCTCGCCTACCACACCATCTACCAGGAAGGCCAACGCCGGTTCTTGGAGAGCCTGAGTTCGTATGCGCGCCAGTTCTTGGGGCGCATGGAGAAACCGAAGGTCGACCTGGTCGAAGGCCTGTCGCCGACCGTGTCGATCGACCAGAAGTCAGGCAGCCACAGCCCGCGTTCGACCGTCGGCACCCTCACCGAAGTCAGTGACTTCTTGCGCTTGCTGTGGTCGCGCCTTGGCGAGCCGAGTTGCCCTGAGTGTGGCGCTTCGATCGAGTCGTGGTCGCCCGATCGCATCGTCGACGCGATGGTGGCCGACCACTCGGGAACGGCGGCGATGGTGTTGGCGCCGGTCGTGCGCGAACGCAAGGGTGAGTACCGCAAGGAACTTGCCGAGTGGGCGCAGAAGGGCTTTGTGCGCGCGCGCATCGATGGCGAAGTGCGCCGCCTCGATGAAGAGATCACGCTGGCGCGCTACTCCTACCACACCATCGAATTGGTGATCGATCGCGTCACGATTGCGGCGGACGTGCGGTCGCGGGTGGCGGAAGCGGTCGAGCAGGCGGTGCAATTGGGCGAGGGCCTGTGTGCGTTGGTGTGGGGCGAGAAGGGCTACCGACTGTTCTCAACGCAGCGCAGTTGCCCGAACGGCCACGGCGCCTTGCCAGAACTGGAGCCGCGCTTGTTCTCGTTCAACAGCCCGAGCGGTGCCTGTGCTGGTTGCGAGGGATTGGGTCAGACCTTTGGCTTCGCTCCCGAACTGCTCGTGCGCGATACCACGAAGTCGCTGCGCGAAGGCGCCCTGCATGTGTTCAACGACGAGGGCCGCTTGGTGTATGGCCGCTTCTCGATGGAGCACCTGGCAGAAGTCGGGCGCGCGTTTGGGTTCCGCGTCGACACGCCATGGTGCGAGCTGACGGCGAAGGCGAAGAAGATCGTGCTGCACGGCTCGGGCAGCCAGAAGTTTGAGTTCGCTTGGAAGCGCCAGACGGCGATGTTCACGACCAGCGGCAGCGACCGCATCGTGTTCCCCGGCGTGCTAGGCCACTTGCAGAACGTCTACCGGCCGTCGCGCGCGCGCCATCTCGATCGCTTCCGGGCGTCGGTGTCGTGTGCGCAGTGCGGCGGCAGTCGCTTGTCGGCGGCGGCGCGGGCGGTGACGTTCCAAGGGCAGGCGTTGCCGGCGGTGATGAGTTTGGCGGTCGATGATGCCTTGGCGTGGACGCGGGCGGTCAAGCTGGTTGGCAATGCCGAACGCATCGGGCGCGAGATCCTGCAAGAGATCGAGCGGCGGCTGGTGTTCTTGGCCGACGTCGGGCTTGGCTACCTGACGTTAGAACGGCGGGCGCCGACGCTGTCGGGCGGCGAGTCGCAGCGCATTCGCTTGGCGGCGCAGGTGGGGGCTGGTTTGCGCGGCATTCTGTATGTGCTCGACGAGCCGAGCATCGGCTTGCATGCGCGCGACCAAGAGCGGCTGCTGCGCACCTTGGAAGCCTTGCGCGATCGCGGCAACACCGTGGTCGTGGTGGAGCACGACGAAGAGACGATGCGTCGCAGTGACTTCTTGGTCGACATTGGTCCCGCGGCCGGTGTGCATGGCGGTGAGATCACCGCGGCGGGCACGCCGGATGAAGTCGAGAACACGCCTGGCTCGCTGACGGGGCGCTACTTGCGCGGCGAGTTGACGGTGCCGATGCCGGCTGTGCGGCGGCTTGCCGATCGCGGCCAGCTGATGATCCACGGCGCGCGTCATCACAACCTGCAAGGTCTCGACGTCGCGGTGCCGCTCGGGCGCTTCGTCGCGGTGACCGGGGTTTCGGGTTCGGGCAAGTCGACGCTGGTGCACCACGTGTTGGTGCCCGCCTTGATGCGCGAACTGATGGGCGCGGAGGCTGGTGCCTCGCATTGCGAGCGCCTCGTCGGCATCGGGCAGCTCGACAAGGTGGTGGAGATCAACCAGGCGCCGATCGGCCGCACGCCACGCAGCAACCCGGCGACCTACACCGATCTGTGGACGCAGGTGCGCGACCTGTTCGCCATGCTGCCTGAGTCAAAGTTGCGGCAGTACGAGAAGGGGCGCTTCTCGTTCAACGTGCCTGGCGGTCGTTGTGAGCACTGTGAAGGGGCTGGCGTCACCACGCTGGAGATGAACTTCTTAGCACCGGTCGAAGTGGTTTGCGATGAGTGTGGCGGCGCGCGCTTTCACGCCGAGACGTTGGCGGTGAAGTGGAAGGACAAGAGCGTGCACGACGTGCTCGAGATGACCGTCGACGAGGCCGCGAGCTTCTTCGCCGACCTGCCGAAGATTGCGCGCGGCTTGGTGGCGCTGCAGGACGTGGGGCTCGGCTACCTCAAGCTCGGCCAGCCGTCGACGACGTTGTCGGGTGGGGAAGCGCAGCGCGTGAAGTTGGCGACCGAACTGCAGCGACCGGCGACCGGCAAGACCTTCTACGTGCTCGATGAACCGACCACGGGGTTGCACTTTCACGACGTCGCCAAGCTGTTGGCGTCGCTGCAGCGGCTGGTCGATGCCGGCAACTCGGTGTTGGTGATCGAACACAACCTCGATGTGGTGCGCGCGGCCGATTGGCTGATTGATCTGGGACCCGAGGGCGGGGCTATGGGTGGACGGTTGGTCGCGGAAGGCACACCAGAGCAGGTCGCGGCGGTGGCGGCTTCGCACACGGGGCAAGCGCTGCGCGCGATCGGCATTGGCGGCAAGAAGCGCACGGTGGCGAAGAAGGTGCAGCCAAAGCGAGTGCGCACGCCGCCGCCGACGCACATCACGGTGCGCGGCGCCCGCACGCACAACCTGCAGGGCGTCGATTGTGATCTGCCGCTCGGCAAGTTCACGGTGGTGACGGGGCCGTCGGGTTCGGGCAAGTCGAGCTTGGCCTTCGACACGATCTTCCAAGAAGGCCAGCGGCGCTTCCTCGAAAGCATGTCGACCTATGCGCGGCGGTTCCTCGGTCGCATGGATCGCGCGCCGATTGATCGGCTCGATGGGCTGGGGCCGGCGATCGCGATCGATCAGAAGCGCACGACGCGCAGTCCGCGGTCGACGGTGGCGACGACCACGGAGATCCACGATTACCTGCGCCTGTTGTTCGCGCGCATCGGGCGGCCGCATTGTCCGACGCACGGCCACGAGCTTGTGGCGTGGTCGCCGAGCAAGGCGGCGGCGCAGTTGGTGACGCAATGGCCGGGGCGGCGCGCGTTCGTCTTGGCGTCGGTGCCGGTGCCCGCGGGCGCGTCGGTGCAGTGGCTGGCAGCCGCGGCCAAGGATTGGCAGCAGGCCGGGTATGTGCGCGCGCTGTTCGATGGCAAGGAAGTGCGGCTTGAGGCGCTGCCGAAAGAACTGCCGAAGAATCTGATGCTGGTCACCGATCGCACGACGTTGGTGGATCGCGCCCGCGTTGCTGATGCGATCGAGCAGGCGCAAGCGGCGGCGACCGGGCATGGTGGTCCGCCAGCGGCGGTCGTCGAGTTGGTGGATGGCAAGGAGCAGGGTGAGCGCCACTGGTATCGCGCCGATGCCGGTTGCCACCTGTGTGACTACCAAGCGCCGGCCGAACTGCATCCGCGGTGGTTCTCGTTCAACCACCACAGTGGCGCTTGCGTGAATTGCCTGGGGCTCGGTGACGTCGTGGTGTGCACCGAGGAACTGCTGGTCAACCATCCCGACGAGCCGACGTTCGCGGGTGCGATCGTGCACCAAGGCGCGGCGTTCACGTTCCTGACCGGGAACTCCGGCTACTACGCCGAGGTCGCCCGCGCGATGGCGGAGCGGTTGGGTTTTGACCTCGACGTGCCGTGGAACCAGTTGGCGCCGAAGTGGCGCCAGATCTTGCTGCGTGGTGCAGGCGACGAACGCTTCGAAGTCGTCTTCAAGAAGAACGAAGACGGCAAGCGCCGCGAATGGCGCATGCAGGTGCCATGGAAGGGGCTGGCGCGGCAAGTCGAGCAGTGGTTCCACGGCAAGGACGGCGACAACGCCGGGGATGAACGGTTCCGCGCGGTGATGCGTTCGCAGCCGTGCCCCGATTGTGCGGGGGAGCGCTTGCAGCCGGGGCCACGGGCGATGCGCGTCGGCACGCTGCGGTTGCCGGAGCTGCTGGCGCAGACGGTCGACGTGGCGATCGAACGGTTGGCGGCGCTCAAGCTGTCGGCGACCGAGAAGAAGATCGCGGCGGATGTGCTGAAGGAGCTCGGCCATCGGCTGTCGTTCCTGCGGGAGACGGGGCTCGGCTACCTGACCCTCGATCGCTCGGCGGCGACGCTGTCGGGCGGCGAGGCGCAGCGCATTCGGTTGGCCACGCAGCTCGGCAACAAGCTCGTCGGCGTGTTGTATGTGCTCGACGAACCAACGGTCGGCCTGCATGCGCGCGACACCGAGCGACTGCTGCGCACGTTGCAAGAGTTGCGCGACCTCGGCAACACCGTGCTGGCGGTCGAACACGACGAAGTGATGGTGCGCGCCGCCGACTACGTGGTCGACATGGGCCCGGGAGCTGGCAAGCGCGGTGGGCGCATCGTCGCGGCGGGCACGCCTGCCGTGGTGGCCGCCGCGGACGGCCTGACGGGCAAGTGGTTGCGCGGTGAGTTGGTGATGCCGCAGCCGGCCGAGCGGCGGGTGGCGACGGGCCATGTGCCGTTGCGCGCGGTGTCGGTGCACAACCTGCGCGGCCTCGACGTCGATGTGCCGCTCGGGGTGTTCACGGCCGTGACCGGGGTGTCGGGCTCGGGCAAGTCGTCGTTGGTGATGGATGCGATGGTGCCGCAGCTGATGGCCAAGGGGGCCACGGTGGTGTGGAACGACGGCGAAGAACGTCGGCATGCGCTCGTCGTCGTCGACCAGAGTGCGATCGGCAGTTCGCCCGCCAGCAACCCCGCCACCTACACCGGTGCCTTCACGCCGATTCGCGAACTGTTCGCCGCGACCCCGCTGAGCAAACAGAAGGGCTTCACGCCGGGTCGCTTCTCGTTCCATGTTGCCGAAGGGCGCTGTGCCAACTGTGAAGGCAAGGGCCAGATCCAGGTCGAGATGCACTTCCTCGCCGACGTCTGGGTGACGTGTGAGATCTGCCGCGGCCGTCGCTACAACCAAGAGACGCTGTCGGTCGAATACCGCGGCAAGAACATCGCGCATGTGCTGGCGATGGAGGTTGACGAAGCGCTGCAGTTCTTTGGCAACCACAAGCACATCGTGCGGCCGCTGCAATTGCTGGCGGACGTCGGGCTCGGCTACCTGACGCTGGGGCAGCCCGCGAACACGTTCTCGGGTGGGGAAGCGCAACGCATCAAGCTGTGCGCCGAGTTGGCGCGCCGACCGCGCGAGCACACCATCTACGTGCTCGACGAACCGACCACGGGATTGCACATCGACGATGTGCAAAAGCTGCTGACGGTGCTCGCGCGTTTGATCGATCGCGGCGAGTCGGTGGTGGTGATCGAGCACCATCTCGATGTCATCGCGGCGGCTGATCATGTGATCGAACTGGGGCCGGAGGCTGGTGATGCCGGTGGCCAGTTGGTGGCGCAGGGACCGCCCGAGCAGATCGCCGCCAGCGTGGGCAGCCACACCGGCCGCTTCTTGGCGCCGCGCTTTGCTGTCGGCAAGACGACCGGTCGGGCGCGAGCCGAACGCCGCCGCCCAGGCAGTGCGACTTTGGTGACGCCGACAGGCGACGAGGGGCAGCCGTGAACGAGCCGGCGTTGATCGTGCAGACCGACCGCACCGTCTTGCTAGAGACGCAGCATCCCGACTACGAAATGGCGCGGGATCGACTGAGCCGGTTTGCCGAGCTGGAGAAGTCGCCCGAGTACGTGCACTTCTATCGCATCACGCCCGTCAGCATCTGGAACGCGGCGGCGCTCGGCGAGCGTGCGGACGAGGTGTTGGCTTGGCTGGTCGCCAACTCGCGCTTCCCGATCGTGCCCGTGGTGTTGGTGCAGATTCGCGAGTGGTTCCATCGCTACGGGTTGCTGCGGCTGTATGCCGCCGACAACGGCCGCTTGCGGCTGCACTGCGACGATGGCGAGGTGCTACCGGCGCTCATCACGAATGCGGCGGTGGCGGCATTGCTTGAGGTGGACGACGCGGGCCAAGCGCACCTCGATGCCGGCAAACGCGGCGAGCTGAAGCAGGTGCTCGTTCGGCTTGGTTATCCCGTCGACGACCGCGCCGGTTATCGCAGCGGCGATGCGTTGGCGTTCCAGTTGCGCACTGCCTCGCTTGGCACTCCCGGCCTCGTGCTGCGCGACTACCAGACGGCGGCCGCGGCTGCGTTCCACGCCGGTGGCAGCGACCGCGGCGGCTGCGGCGTCGTCGTGCTGCCGTGTGGGGCGGGCAAGACCGTGGTCGGCATCGCCGCCATGCATCTGCTGCAGACCAACACCTTGGTGTTGACGACCAACACCGTGGCGGTGCGGCAGTGGCTGCGCGAAGTGCTCGACAAGACCGACCTGACGAGCGATCAGATCGGTGAGTACAGCGGCGACCACAAGTTGATTCGCCCGGTGACCGTGGCCACCTACCAGATCCTGACCCATCGCAAAGGCAAGATGGATGCGTTCACGCACATGGACCTGTTCGATCGCGGTGACTTCGGCTTGATCATCTACGACGAAGTGCACTTGTTGCCGGCGCCAGTGTTCCGTGCGACCGCCGGTATCCAAGCCCGACGGCGACTCGGCCTGACGGCGACGTTGGTACGCGAGGATGGCCGCGCCGATGAAGTGTTCTCCTTGATCGGCCCCAAGCGCTACGAACTGCCCTGGAAGCAACTGGAGCGGCAGGGCTACCTGGCCCCGGCGCGGTGCGTCGAAGTGCGCGTGCCGCTCAGCGAAGTGCGAGCCCAGCGGTATGCGGCGTCAGGCGCGCGGGCCCAGATTCGCATCGCGGCCGATAACGAGCGCAAGGACGACGTGGTTGGCGCGCTGTTGCAAGTTCACGCCCACGACCGGGTGCTCGTCATCGGCCAATACATCGAACAGCTGCAACACTTGGCGACGGTCTTCCGGTTGCCGCTGATCACCGGCCAGACGCCGAACGTCGATCGCGAACGACTCTACGCGGCGTTCCGCAGCGGCGAAGTGCCGCGCCTGATCGTCAGCAAGGTCGGTAACTTCGCGATCGATCTGCCGGATGCGAATGTCGCGATCCAGGTCTCCGGCACCTTTGGCAGTCGGCAAGAAGAAGCGCAGCGACTCGGGCGTGTGCTGCGGCCCAAAGCCGACGGTGGACCGGCGAACTTCTACACGCTGGTCAGCGCCGACACGCGCGAGCAGCAGTTCGCGAGGAAGCGGCAGCTGTTCTTGACCGAGCAGGGTTACGCCTACGAAATCCAGCCAGCGAGTGTCGTGTTGGCAAAGGCCAGCCAACGGCGGGAGGCGCGCGCATGAGTCGGTTGAGTTTGCGCGTGTTGCTGCAAGGTGCCGGAGAATCGCAGTTGCGCGACTGCACGTTCCGCTGGTGCGGTGCGGCGTCGCACGATGGCAAGACTGCGGTTGGCATCGTGACCCAAGCCATGGAGAACGAGCAGCGCGTGCAAGAACGCCTCGCCGCCTTGCCGCGCAAGCTGCAGGACCTGCTTGAAGTGTTCTTCGGCGACGGCTCGTCGGTGCATTCGGTGACGGCCCTGTTCGAAGTGTGCGGCAAGCACTTCAAGAGTCGCTTTGACCTGGAGGCCGCCTTGGCGTCGCTGCATCGCGAAGCGTTCGTCTGGCACGTGCGCGACAAGCGTTGGGCCAGCTTCGACAGTCCATGTTGGGCGGTGCCAAGTGAGCTCGTCGAGTGTGTGCGGCAGTCGCGCCAACGCCGTCAACGCCAATTGCAGGATGCGCTGACGCTGCAGGGCTTTCTCGAGGCGCGCTTTTTCCGCGAGCGCATGGAGAACGGGGCAGCGAGCAGCAACGGCAAGACCGCCGACGGCAAGGCCGTCGACAGCAAGGCGGCGGATCACGCCCGCAAGATCTACAAGCTGTACACGCTCGACAGCGCCATGGCCCAGCGGCTGAGCAAGTTGCCGAAGTCGGTCGGCGCGCTGGTCGACGCGGCGTTGCACAAACACGGCGGGCTGGTGCCTTGGGATGAACTGCTGCACGAGATCGAGTTGCCGGACACCCCGGACATGGCGTTCGTCGGTAAGTGCCTCGAAGAAGCGATGCTCGGCAGCGTCGGCACCCTCGACTTGGTTCGCATCGGCATCCAGTCGGCCGAACGCGCCGTCGTGCTCTTTCACGAAGTCGCGCTGCACGCGATCAAGAAGCGCGGCGAGGAACACCGTCCGACCGTCAGTGAAGAGATCAGTTGTGGTGGCGACTTGGCCACCAACGTCGGGCGCTTCCTGCGCGAGTTGCAGCAGAGCAAGGTGCTCTTCACCTCCGATGGCGAACTGTTCAAAGCCTCGGCCAAACGAATCGCCGGCATGTTGCTGCCAGTGCCCGGCGGCTTCGTCCCGCCGGATGCGGCCTTGGAACTGGTCTACCGGTTTTGCTTGCAACGGCGCTTGATCGATCGCCGCGGCGAGCGCTCGCTGCGGCCGACGCCGGCTGGCAGCGAGTTCGATCGCTCGCCACTGGCGGCGCAAGTGAAGATGCTGCTGCTGCAGTTCGTCGAAGACCGCACCTTGCCAGGCGAGGCGTACCACCACACGCGCATGCGGCGCGTCTTGCTGCGGCTGCTGCGCCGGGCCGAGCCGATGCTGTGGCAAGACGTGGCCGTGTTGCCGTTCTTGGCGCGCAACGCCTACTTGGCTCAGATCGAAGCGGCGCCGACGGAAGAGTTCTTCGCCGCGCGCTTCCAGGGTGGTGGCTACACGCCGAGTGAGTCGTTGCAGCAGATGTGCTGGAACCTGCTGGTGTGGATCAAAAAGCGCTTGTTTCCACTCGGCCTCGTCGACATCGGTCTGCACCAAGGACGGGTGACGGCACTGCGGTTGTCGCGGCTAGGCGCGGAACTGCTCGATGCGGAGCCGGCCAGCAAGGTCGGTGGCACCCGTTGCTCAGTGATTGTGCAGCCCGACTTCGAAGTGTTGGTGTTCCCTGGCGACGATGTGCACGATGTGGTGCATCTGTTCGATCGCTTCTGCAACCGCATCAAGAGTGACCACGTGCACCAGTTTCGGATCGACCAGGCGAGCGTGCGCGTTGGCCTCGCCGATGGCCTGACCGGTGCGCAGATCGTGCAAGAACTGTCGGAGCGGGCGCGTGTGCCGATTCCGCAGAACGTGCTCTACAGCCTCGAGGAATGGTGCAACCCCGCGTCCTCGTGAAGCCCGTGACGTGTTACCCCATGACGTGTCACCCCATGACGTGTCACCCCATGACGTGTCACCCCATGACGTGTCACCCCATGACAACGGGTTGCAGGGATTCGTCTCGGATCTTCTCCCGGCGTTCCGCTGACCTGACGATGAACTCCCCTCGCCGCGGCTTGGCCGCGCCCTCCGCATGCCGACGTCCCGCCTCGCTCCCGCTCCTGCGGTCTTGATTCTCGGTGCCGGTCCTGCCGGTCTCGCCTGCGCCATGGAACTCTCGCGCAAGGGGCTGTCGTCGACGGTCATCGAGCGCGACGAGCAGATTGGTGGCCTCGCGAAGACGCTGACCTTCAAGGAAGGCGACGACGTCTTCTTGACGGACATCGGGCCG
Source organism: Planctomycetota bacterium (assembly GCA_947444055.1). Taxonomy (GTDB): domain Bacteria; phylum Planctomycetota; class UBA1135; order UBA1135; family UBA2386; genus UBA2386. The sequence continues at coordinate 7,959 of CANEYR010000052.1, read as the reverse complement.
CACCGCTTCTTCTCGAAGAACCAGTACCTCTACGACTTCATCGAGGACCTGCTGCAGGAAGAGTGGCGCAAGGTGCCGCGCCTGACCCGGCAGTTCATCGACGGCAAGTACTACAACTACCCCGTCAACTTCCAGCAGGTCGTCAAGAACCTCGGCTTCTGGAAGAGTGCTCGCATCGGTATCGACTACGTGCTCGCGCGCATTCGCTACGGCTTGTTCAAAAAGCCGCTGCGCACGTTCGAAGACTACGTCGTCGCGAACTTCGGCCGCGCGTTGGCCGAGTTCAGCATGATCAACTACACCGAGAAGATCTGGGGCATCCCGGTCGCCGACATCCACCCCGATTGGGCCAAGCAGCGCATCAGTGGCCTCAATCTGCTGAGTGTGCTGAAGAACGCGATTGGCCTCGGCGGCAAGAAGGGCCCGAAGTCGCTGGTCGACGAGTTCTACTACCCGCAGTTCGGCACTGGCCGCATCTACGAGGAGATCGGCAAGCACCTGACCGCGACCGGCACGCACATCATGACGCAGAGCGAACCGGTGAAGGTCCGCCACAACGGCACGCGCATCACCGAAGTCGACATCAAGACCCCGGACGGCGTGGTCACAGTGCGGCCAGAAAAGGTCGTCGAGTCGGTGCCGCTGACGCGCTTCCTCGAACTACTCGATCCGCCGCCGCCGCCCGCCGTGCTGGCAGCCGCGCGCAATCTCAAGTGGCGCGCGCAGGTCTACCTGTTCTTGACGTTGAACAAGGACAAGGTCACCGACGACAACTGGATCTACTTCCCGAGCAAGGACATCCCGTTCGGCCGCACGAGCGAGATGAAGAACTTCAGCAAGGACATGTGTCCGCCGGGCAAGACCTCGTTCTTCATCGAGTTCTTCGCGTTCGAGACGGATGCGATCTGGTCGATGAGCAAGGAGCAGGTGCTCGACCTCGTGATGCCCTACTTCGAGAAGTGGGGGTTCTTCACGCGCGCCGAAGTGCGCAACGCCTACTTGCTCAAGCGCCAGCACGTCTATCCGGTCTACGACAGCGAGTACAAGACGCGGCTGTCGACCATCAAGCAGTGGCTCGAGCAGTTGGAGAATCTGGTCTACATCGGCCGCCCGGGACGCTTTCGCTACACGAACCAAGACCACAGCTTGGAGATGGGCATCATCGCCAGCCGCATCCTGCTCGAAGGCCGCAAGTACGACATGGACACCGTCGGCTCCGAGAACGAGTACTTCGAGAAGGGCCCGATCTACGAGAAGCGCATCTAGGGTGGCGCGGGGCTCGCTAGCCGCTGCTAGCCGCTGCTAGCCGACCGTCTCGGTATGCCCACTCTTGGCGGCGCGCAGCAGCGCATCGACGACGCGCACATCTTCGAGTGCCTGTTCGGCCGGGCACGGAAAGTCGTCGGTGTCTTCGATCCAGCGCGCAAAGCGTCCGACCAGTTCACTCTCCGGCGCCAATGCCGTGAGCTCCGGGACCAGCTCGCAGCGACCAATTGCCAGCTCTTGGCCGGGCGTCATGTAGTCGAAGACGTGGCCGCGGAACTCGCGCTGTCCACGCAACCACAGCCGGTCGCCCGCCAGCCGAAAGCCGCCGTCGGTGCCATGCACGGCGAAGGCGCGCACGGGGGTCGTTTGGTAGGCGGCGAATGTGCAGGCGACGTTGCCGCGCAGGATCGCCGTAGCCACCCCGCCGTCCTCGTCGCGTGCGAACGAACGTGTGGTCTGAGCGGTGACGCGCTGCACGCTGCGGCCGGTCAGCCACGAAGCCAGATGGATGTGGCGGCTCACCAACTCGACGAATGGATGGCTCGGTGCCGTGACCGATCCTCGCAACCGCGTGTCGTCGCCGAGGATCGCTTGCACACAGACGATGCCGCCAAGCCAGTCGGCGACCAGCATGCGGCGCAGTTGTTCTGCCACCGGATCCGCGAACTCAGGCACGAGCACGCCGAGCCGCACTTCGTTGGCTTCGCAGATGGCGACCATGGTGGTGGCCGTTGCCAAGTCCGGCGCGAACGGCGACAGCACGAGGATGTGCGCGCCCTGGGCCGCGGCCTCCTGCACTTGCTCGAGGCGGTCCGCTATCGGCCCAGCCAAGACGACGAAGTCGATGCCCGACGCCAGCAGTTCGGCAAACGAAGTGCTCGCAAAACCGATGCTGGCCTTGGCCTGAAAGTCGGCGAGCACCGCGGCCGCCGGATCATGCACAGCGACGAGATCGCAATGGTGGTGCGTGCGCACGCGCTGCACCAGTTCGACCATTGCGGGAGAGCACCCCGACAAGCCTGCTCGCAAGGATGTCACGGGGTCACGCTAGCGCGCTCGCGCAAGAGCGCCAACTGTCCTGTCAGCACTGCCAACGCCGTCTCGGTGCGCAGCGGGTGCGGGCCACAGGAGATCGGCAGGAAGCCGTGGGCGGCGAGGGCCTCGACCTCGTAGGGCAAGAAGCCGCCGTCGGGGCCGATGGCCAACGTGAAGGCGCCTGCCGAGCCGGCTAGGTCGCGGGTGCCGTTGCTGGCGGTTGGATGCGCACAGAAGCGCTCGCTCGGCAGTTGCATCGCGTCGAGGTGGTCTTCGACCATCGGCTTGAACAGCGGAAAGAAGCGCACCGTCGGCAGCCGCGTGCGCCCAGCTTGCTCGAGGCCGAGCAGCAGATGCTCGCGCTGCACGTGCGCCTGCAAGGCGGTGCTCTGCAGATGGCTCTTCTCGACGCGCCAACTGCGGAACAACACGATGTGGCCAAAGCCCAACGCTGCGGCGTGTTCGTAGAGACGCAGCAGCACCTTGGGGCGCGGCACCGCCAGCAGCAGCACGTCGGCGGCACTGCTGGCGACGGTCGCGCCGGTTGGGTCGACCGCCACCTGCACCTCCTCGTCGGTCATCGACAGGATGGTGGCGCGTGTGATCGGCCCGTCGATCACGCCGGCGCGCAGGGTCTGGCCAACGGTCCCGCGCAGCACTTGGCGCACATGCTCGGCCCGCCGACCGCGCAGTGTCGCCCGACCCTCGATCCCGATCTCGTCGCGCGCCAGCAACAGGAAGTTCACGCTCCGATACTAGCCAGGCTGCCGTGGCGCACTACGCTGCCCAGCTGAATGACCGCTCCTCGCCTTGACGACTTGACCCTGCCGCGTCGCCGCAGTCGGTTGCGGCGGCTCAAGGAAGTGCCGGTGCTGCCGAGTTTGATCACGCTCGGCAACCTGTTCTTCGGCTTCCTCGCCATCGCCAAGATTGCGGATGCTTTGCGCTTGGCACCCCCGGGGGCGCCGTTCTCGGCGGTCGTCGGCTACTTCGAGGTGGCGGTGGTGCTGGTGTTCGTCGCCATGGTGTTTGATGCGCTCGATGGCCGCGTCGCGCGCATGACTGGTCAAGCCACGCCGTTCGGGGCGCAGCTCGACAGCATGGCGGACATGGTGACGTTCGGCGTCGCCCCGGCCTTCCTCGCCAAGGTGCTGATCGACTTGCATGCGCAAGCCGACGCCAACCGTCTACTGCCGCTGCACCCCAAGTTGTTGTACGCGGCGGCCGCGGTCTACGTGGTCGGCGCAGCCTTGCGGCTGGCGCGCTTCAACGTCGAGAGCAGCGTCGACGAAGACGACCACAGCGAGTTCAAAGGTCTGCCATCGCCAGCGGCGGCGGCGGTGATCTGCTCCCTGGTGGCGCTGTTCTGCACCCGCAACGATCCGAATGCCGAACTCGGGCAATGGCTGCTCGGCAACCACTTCGATTGGATCGTGACTGCGATGCCGGTCCTGCTCGTGGTCATCGGCCTCTTGATGGTCAGCCGCGTGCCGTATCCGCATGCCCTGCACACGGTGATGAAGGGGCGCCACAGCATGCCGTTCTTGGCGGGCGTGGTGGTGCTCATCATCGTCGCAGCCATTGAATGGCAACTGGTGATGGCGGCCTGCACGCTCGGCTACGTGTTCTGGGGTCTGGGGCTATACGCGTATCGCGTGGTGATGCGTCGGCGCGATGACGACGATGACGGCGACGATGAGGCGCCGGTGTTGCCACCGCGCGCATTGCCAGCTCGCAACTGAGTCAGGGAGACACACCGTGCCCACGCAGACGGCCTATTTGGGTCTTGGCAGCAACGAAGGCGATCGTGCTGGTCACATCCAGCAAGCCCTGCAGCGCTTGGCCGCGGCGCCCGGCGTGCAAGTCGTCCGCACCTCGTCGTTGCGCGAGTCCACGTTCGTTGGCCAGGGGCCGCCGCAACCCACCTTCTTGAACGGCGTCGTCGAATTGCGCACGAGCCTGTTGCCGATCGCCCTGCTCGACCTCTGCAAGGCGCTCGAAGCGGCGGCTGGTCGTACGTTGCCAGCGCCGCGCCATCATCCGCGCCCGCTCGATCTCGACGTGCTGTTCGTGGGGCACGAACGGGTCGACACCCGCGACCTGGTGCTGCCGCATCCGCGTTGGCATCTGCGGCAGTTCGTCACCGAACCACTGCGCGAACTCGGGGTCGATGTAGCCACCATGCCGCGCGCTCTGGCGGCTGCTGTGATCGAGTCGCCAGCGGCCTTTTCGGCGCGCACGACGCAATGGCTCGCCGGTGGTTGCACGATTGGCTTGGTGCCGACGATGGGCAGCCTGCATGCGGGGCATGGCAGTTTGCTCACGATGGCGCGGCAGGAATGCGATCGCGTCGTCGCCACGATCTTCGTCAACCCATTGCAGTTCGGCCCCAACGAGGACTTCGCGGCGTACCCGCGCGATCTCGCAGCCGACTTGCAGCTTTGCCGGGAGGCTGGCGCCGATGCGGTGTTCGCGCCGACGGTGGCGCAGATGTACGACCCACTCTTTTGCAGTCACGTCGCCGTCGGCAGCGCCGCCGAGGGCATGGAAGGGGCGGTGCGGCCGGGACACTTCGCCGGGGTCGCCACCGTCGTGGCGAGGCTGTTTGCGTTGGCGCGACCGCAGCGGGCCTACTTTGGCGAGAAGGACGCCCAGCAGTTGGCGGTGATTCGCCGCATGACGAAAGACCTCGGCTTCCCGCTGCAGATCGTTGGTTGCCCGATTGTGCGCGAAGCCGATGGGCTGGCGATGTCGAGCCGCAACGTCTACCTCGGCGCCGCCGATCGCCAGGCCAGCACGGTGTTGGTGCGCGCTCTGCGCAGTGCGCGCGACGTCTTCACCCGCGGCGAACGCGATCGCGATCGCTTGCTCGCGCGCGCCCGTTCGGTGTTGGCGACGGAGCCGCGCGCCCTGGTCGAGTACGTCGAGCTGCGAGCAGAAGGCGAGCTCGCGCCGTTGCCCAGTGGGCCTGTGCTGCAGGGGCGCATGTTGGTCGCTGCCAAGTTTGTCGACGGCGTCCGGCCGGTGCGCTTGCTCGACAACCTGTCGTTGGTCGAGGGCTCGTGATGGCGGCAGCTGCCTCGTTGTGGCTGCCCGCGCGCGCCAAATTGAACCTCTCGCTGCGCATCGTCGGTCGCCGCGCCGATGGCTACCACTTGCTGGAGACCCTGTTTCACGCGTTGGCGCTGCACGATGACCTAGTCGTGGTGCGCACGGCCCGCGAGGTGACGCTGCAGGTCACCGCCGCCGACGCCGCGTTCTTGGTGCCAGCCACCGCCGACAATCTGGTCAGCCGCGCCCTGCGCGCCGTCGCCCAGCAGTCTGGTTACGACGGTGGGTTTGCGGCGACGCTGCACAAGCGCATTCCCCACGGGGCGGGGCTTGGTGGTGGCAGTAGTGACGCCGCGGCCGCGCTGCGCCTCGCCAATGCGCTGCTCGACGAACCATTGGCCGCGGACCGTCTGCACCAGGTGGCATTGACGCTCGGCGCCGACGTGCCGTTCTTCTTGCACGGCGGCAGCCAATGGGGGCGTGGCATTGGTGAGCAGTTGTCGCCCGCGAACATTGCCGCACAGCACTTCGTGTTGGTGGTGCCGCCGTACGGATGTGCGACTGCCGACGTCTACAAATCCTTTGCCCACTTATGGCAACAGAGAACAGCGACAGATACGGTGCGGCCGATTCCGGTCCCCGATACTTCGGATGCCCTCTTGCGCATGGGGTTCCACAATGACTTGCAGCTGGCGGCAGAGCGGGTTCGTCCCGAACTCGCAGAGCTGCGTTGTCGAGTGGCGACCTTGGCGCGGCGGGCCGTGGGCATGACGGGCAGTGGTTCCACCCTGTTCGTGCCGTGTGCAGGCAACGCCGAAGCCCAGCAGTGCGCCAACGATCTCGCTAGCCTTGGTCAAGAAGGTGTGCGGTTGCTCGTGACGCGCAGTGCACCGATGGGTGTCGACAGGCCGCAGCCTCCGGACGGGGTGCGCGGTGTGGGGGATGAGCGGTAGTCCGATCGTTTTTGTCAGGCGCAGTTCTAGGGAGGCGGCGATGCAAGTCGAACGCAATGGCAGTCCAGGTCAGGCTCGATTCCTCGTGACGGAGGTGCGGGTCAAGTTGACCGACGACCCGCGCAACAAGTTGAAGGCGTACGCGAGCGTCACCATCGACGACGCGTTTGTGGTGCGCGACTTGAAGATCATCGACGGTGCCAAGGGTCCGTTCGTGGCGATGCCAAGCCGCAAGCTCGCCGACCATTGCAAGCACTGCCACCACAAGAACCACATGCGCGCCGCCTTCTGCAACCAGTGCGGCGGCAAGCTCGATCCCGAGCGGGCGCCGCGCGACAGCCGCGGCCGCGCGCGTTTGCATGCGGATCTGGCGCACCCGATCAACAGCACGACGCGCATCGAGCTGCACAAGGCGGTGGTGCTGGCCTACATCGAAGAGATCGAGACGCAGCAGCGGGCTGGGGCCTCGTACCGGCCCAAGGACTTCGACGACCTCGATCAGTTGAACGACATTCTCGATGCCGAGTACATCGACGAACTCGAACGGCGGCAGGACGAACGCGAACGGCGTCGTCGCGAGCTGCATGTGCCGCCGGCCGGGGGCGGTGTCGCGCAAGGCACCGGCTGACGTTCCGGCGGTTGCCATGGCCTTGCGCATCGTCATCGTCGGTCCCGGTCGAGTCGGTATCGCACTGGCGCGGCGCTTCTCGGCAAAACGGGTCACGGTGTGCGGCTTCGTGGGGCGCGATGCGACCAGGACGGCGGCGGCGGTGCAGGCGGCTGGCGTCGGCGACGTGCTGCAGTTCGCGGACTTGCCGCGCGCCCACGTCGTGCTGTTTACGGTTGGCGACGACGATCTGCGCAGCGCCATCCAACAAGCCGTGGCCGCGGCAACGCCGCGCGCCTGCAGTTTGTGGGTGCATACCAGCGGTCGCCACGACCTCAGCCTCTTCGACGGCGTCGTCGGCATTCGCCGCGGTGTCTTGCATCCCGCGGTTCCCGTCGTCGACGGACCAGGTGGTGCGGCGGGGTTGGTCGGGGCGCCGGGCGTCTACCACGGGGATGCGAACGCTAGGCACTTGCTGGCTCTGCTGTGCGAGTTCGCCGACCTGACGCCGATCGAGGCCGCTGCGGGCGATCGAGTGCTCTACCACGCCGCCTGCGCGCTGGCGGCGAACGGTTTGACGGCGCTGGTCGACGTGGTGCAACGCACGTTCGCGCGCTCGGGCGTCGTCGCCGATGCGTCGGCCTCGGCGTTGGGTGCAGCCCTGATGCAGGCAGCCTTGCGCAACTGCCATGAGCATGGGGCGGCGGCCGCACTCACCGGTCCCGTGCGCCGCGGCGATGCGGTGACCGTGGCCTTGCATCGCGCCCACTTGCAGGCGGCCCTGCCGCAGGTGTTGCCGATCTACGACGCTTTGTCGCAGGTCGCACTGGCCCTGGCGCGCGCCGATTTGCCCGCCGATCGCGCCGCCGCCGTGGCTGCAGCGTTGCGCGGTAGCTGATTGGCGGAGACGCTGCCTCGCCATGGCCCAGATCATCGCCAGCGTCTTCGCCGAGTCGCGCGAGCAGATCGCGCGCTGCGCGCAGAAGGCTGCCATGGCGGGTGCCGACTGGCTTGAGTTGCGTTTGGATCGCTGGCAGAAAGGCCGCG